>JAMOTR010000102.1 GCA_027068385.1 Candidatus Heimdallarchaeota archaeon | reverse complement strand
TCTCGGACACTTCCGTCCTTTCCCCTTCCCCGCGGACTTAAGGCGCTTTCCGCATACGGGACAGCGGGGATTCATCTCTCTCTTTCTCTCCACGAGCTTCAACACCCGAAGCTTCTCAGCGTTGAGCGTCATATCCCGACCGTCTCCCGGAGGCCTTACTCCTCCGAGCACCCCTATTTTATCTCCCGGCTTTAAGGACTCCGCTATACGTCTTAGATACCCCGTCTGTCTGTAAAAGAAGACCTCGATGCTTCCCGTATCGTCGGTAAGTTCGAGATACACGTGTTGTCCGATCCTCTTCGGCCTCTTACTCACGCGCCCCTCGATATATGCCGGCACGTACGGCCTGAGATCTTCTACGTTCCTACGTATAAGATGTGCGTCCGTAGCTTGATTTGTGACGAATAAAGCGTACCCTTCATAGGGTTCGCTCTTGATTATCGAGAGACCTTTAATAAGCTCCTTAGGATCAGTTCCGCGGATGCCGTACAATACGGGGTCTCTCCCATGAGGGGCTATAATCGGGTGAGGAGAAACGTTCCCGAACGTATATCTTGTGTTCAATTCAAACCTCCACACGCTCCTTTCGTCGATCTTTCTGGGTTTACCTATGTTCTCTTTGAGGCGATACGTTAAGAGCTCATAAGTGTGAGGGCCTTCGAACCCTACGGCCGCTAGAGCTCCTATAAGACCGCGACCGGATTTCCGCGATGCGCTCTTCATCGCTAGGCTTACGGGGGGCTCCGAAACGATCTCACGTACAGTTTTTAAATACCGATCGTATAATAGACGCCTCTTCTCTTCGCTCACCATCACTACGCCCGAGTCCTCGTCCGGATCGCGCAGCTCTTCGACTATACTCAACACGCGCTCCCGCGTTTTATCTGGATCGTCCGTCTCGATCTCCAACGCTAGCCCCCCGTTCCCTCTAGTCTTCCGGGGTACGTTAGGATTAAAGCGAACGAGCCTAGGCGGACTTACTATGTTTTCTACTAGAGCTATCCTATAAGCTATATATGTAGTACATCCACCGCGATTAGAATCGGTCTCGTCGATCCCTATCCGAACCCTCATAAGAAGAAGATCGTAATAAAAACTCACTTACGTAGTATGTACTCGATCTCGCGCTTTATTCTAATAGGTAGATATAAGGCTATTATGAGGACGATCGCGAGCCGTAAGTATACCCGATAGCTCACCCCGGGCCTCGTGAACTTCATCGTGGTGTTTATTTCTATAGCGAGGTGTAGGTACACCATGGCCCGAAGTATGTAATATCCTTTCCTTATCTCCTTAAGGTTCCCGAAAGCCGTTCCGGTCATGAGCTTAGACCGGGAGGAGCTACTCATGGCGAGGTGCATTAGAGCGTTTCTTACCTCCTCTACCTGCCGGTACTGGACGTTTCCGTATATACTCTCCCACTCCTGGAAGTTCCTTATGGGCGTAATTCCTACGAATACCTCATAGTTCACTCCGGCCATCACGGACACGGACATCGTGATCGTGAAGTTCTCGGAGTTTACGGGGACCATGAATAGTACTCTAGTTAGGTATTGGTATAGAGGAATATAGTTCCGCACGTTAATCTTTAGGTTAGCGTTCACGACCGTCGAGGTTATGGTGGGTAAGACCCGTATCACCAAAGTGGAGGAGTTTGAGCTCATCTCAAGCGATATTTCCTCGGTATCGCCGGAAACCACACGCGTATAGCGTGAGATGTCTAATATGGCGGAGAACGCCTCGGGATCTCCGAAGGGGGTAGATCCGTACTCGTTTAGCCGCTCGTTAAACTTATGTTTAGTAGTAATACCCAGGACGATCGTATCTCCCGTATTAGTTATGGTCCCGTTAATCCCTCCATATCCGTTAAAGTCTTCCCGTATGGAATCCGATTCCGTGTACGTTTTATACCGTATTACGTCCTCATAAGTCCCGTTAGCGGTCTTAGTAATAGCGGTATTAAGAGTGATGGGAGGGGTGGTCGGATCTATATGAAGCTTGAACTGGGAAGAATAGGTCGCTCCCTTGTAGGGTAATGAGCCAAAGACGGGTAATACGAGTATAAACAGTATGATCCCTATCGCTATGCTTTTACCGTAAGGCATTGAAGCATATTTTAAGCTGAAACTTATCAGTCTTCCGTGAGTCCCAACCCTCCCGAGATCTTTTTTCGAAGATTTGGAAGAGTTTCTGTTTATACGACCTTTCGATTTATACCTTATGAGCACATCGCGCGTGATATTAGCCGA
Organism: Candidatus Heimdallarchaeota archaeon; assembly: GCA_027068385.1. Classification (GTDB taxonomy): domain Archaea; phylum Asgardarchaeota; class Njordarchaeia; order Njordarchaeales; family JAMOTR01; genus JAMOTR01. The sequence continues at coordinate 12,684 of JAMOTR010000102.1, read as the reverse complement.
ATACTATAGGCCTAAACACGTGCGTGAGATGGTCGGAAACGCCGCATCACGCTACGCGTTTATACTCCGGCTTGGGGGGACGATCGCGCTTAGACATAAAGGTCTCTCGGGCATGAAGGCCGTAGAATACGCTAAGAACCTATTTAAGAAGGTATTTGGGAAGGACCTCAACGACGCGATAAAGAGGTTTAGATCGGAACGCTCTAAGGGGCTTATATCAAAGGTATTAAACGGCATTAAGGAGGGGACTCTACCCGCGGCCGCCCTTCTAGTGGGGCCCCCGGGGGTCGGTAAGACCACGTTGGTGTACGCTGCGGCTAACGATATAGGACGGGACGTCTTCGAACTTAACGCGAGCGACTTCAGGAACGCCACCACGATAAGGACTCACGTGATGAAGGCCCTGACGGCCCCCCACTTAGATCCAAACACGTTCACGCTTAAGGACCACATCGTGTTCTTAGACGAGGTGGACGGGTTATCGGCTATAGGGGACGCGGGCGGCGCTTCCGCGCTTTATAGGATACTCCTTAACGACAAAAAGAACAAGTTCATTCGCTATCCTCTAGTTCTAGCGGCGAACGATCGTTATGCTACGAGCGTGAGGCTCATTAGGGACTTAGTTCTCGTCCTAGATTTCTACAGGCCTTCGGTAGATGAGGTGATGAGGGTTTTAAAGCGCATACTTAAACTAGAGGCTAAGCGTCGCGGGCTCGATATCGATCCGGATTCTCCAGAAGTAGAGAAGGTCCTCTATAAGATCGCGCTAGCGTCTAACGGGGACTTACGCTCGGCTATAGAGGATCTCCAAGTGTACTTAGACACTAATACGCCTCACGCCTCACGGAAGAACCGCGAGCTCGCTATCGCGGAGTTCCTCCGCATAATAATATCGGATAAGGTAAAGAACCTAAACGACCTTAGACGCGAGCTGCTTAACTACGACGACGATCCTAAGCTCCTCATATATCGGGTGATGGAGAACTTGCCTCTGTACGTGAGAGACCCTAATAAGTTAGCCGAGGCGATGAGGTTCGTAGCGGATGCGGACATGTTCTACGAGCGTGCGTCGAGGGGTAATCGGTCGTTATTACGTTACGTTACTCTCTTAGCTACATATCCCTTAGCGCGTTACATAGATCAGAAACCCAAGCGGCACCCCTCTTATCTCCGGCACATAAAAGTAGAGCGGCCCTCGTACATACTCAAGTTATCTAGGTCCCGCGAACAGAGACGTAGGCTTATGGAGTCCTACGCGGCCGCGGCAAAGAAGATTCACGTATCGAGGAAGAAGTTCCTGGAGGATGTAATACCTTACTTCCGCGTAATCGCGATGTATAAGCCTGAAGAGTTACTGGGGGTTCTCGACGAGGACTCTATACTTTCGATAGTTCCGGAAAAGGAGCGCGATAAGGTAGCGAAGAGGATTAAAGAATATCTAGAAAAGAGGGAGGAGGAAAGGAGGAAGAAGAAGGAAGAAAAGAAAGAGAAGAAGGCTACTAAGAAGAAGTCTCCCGCTAGGAAAGAGAAGGCGAAGAAAGAAGAAGGAGAGAAAAAGACGGGAACTCTAGAGGACTTCCTTGGGGACCTCATTCGAGCTTTTTAACCTTCACGAACATCTTCTTCTTCGCCCGCTTTATTTCCACTTCCCGCTGTAGATCTATCGCCTTTAGTCCCTCTTCGGTTACATCTAGGTAGGGAGCGTCGATGATCAAGCGTAGTATGCTCCTCTGAGCCTCTATGTCCTTAGCGAACCTCTTCGCTTTCCCTCCGAAGAGCCCGGGAGGTAACTTTACGGATACCTCCTTAGGGCTCTCCGCCTTGCCGATCACGTCTATCACGCGCTTGTATACCTCCCTCAGCTCCTCATCGCCACGCGATAATATCCTTAGTGCCCCGATCGCGTGCGCGAACGCCACGGGCCGCTTCTTCACGAAGGACGAGTTCCTAAACGCCGCGGCTATCTTCCTAAGTTCACCGACGGAGTCCAGGCTCTTCGTGTCGAGCTTTATCTTCTCGCCCTTCATCGTTCTCTCTAAATACTCTGGAAGCTTCCCTATGTACCGATATACTTCATAAGGATACACGGGCTTAAGATGCCCCGAGAGGGCTAAGCTCTTTACTACGTTCGGCACGAGCGGTTGTACCTCAGGCGTTAAGAACGCTGATGCTTCGCTATCGAGCTCTTTCCGGCGCTTCTCAAACTCTTTAGGATCAGCTATTACGAATAACCTTCCCACGTATCCGTTCCTCCGTCCTTTGAGAATCTCCCGGACTTCCTCGTATCTTTCCTTTACGTACTCTACACCGAAGGCGTCCCCTAACTCCCTTAAAGCCCTCTCGAAGTCCTCGGAGGCTTCGGGCTTAAGTAGCTTAGCGTGCTGAGCTATCCTAGGCTTCACCCGCTTGTATAACTTAAGCTCTTTAGAGAAGTCTAGTAGGTATAGCACGCGCCCCCGCGAATCGATCTTCTTTACGGCCGCTTCTAGGGCCTTCTTAATTCCTTCTCTAGTGAGGCGCTTCGTGCGTATGAGATCGATTATATCGTCGAAGCCCAAGGCCTCTAGTACGGTACTTTCTATGCTCTCGAACTTCTCGGTAACGAGGAGACCTTCTTTGAACCGCTTCACGGCTAAGTGAGGCTTTAAGGCGAGCATCGGTAAGAGATCCTCTACGGTTACCTTATCCACTATGCGTTTCGCGACGCTCTTGTCGAACCCTTCTACGATCTTGTTTACGAGCTCCCGTCTGTCCTTCTTAGCCCGTATCTCCGCTAGCCTCTCCGCGGCTTTATCGGCCTTCTTCTTAACCACTACCTCGATCAACCTCTCGTTCGGCTCGTGAGCGTCGAGCCGCTTTATGATCCGCTCCTCTATCCGCTCCCTTTCTAATACATCAACGTTCTCCGCGAGAATCATCGAGAACCTCGTACTCTCAAGCCCCTCGTATATCGAATCTATGAGCCGCTTTAGGAGCTTCTTATCGGGCCTAGCGATCTCAGCAGCCTTAAGCGGGTTACGCTTCGAGAACTTCAACAGCCGACTCTTTAGTATTTCGTCTATTATACCTAGGGATACCATATCCCTCGCGGCTTCCTCAGCGAGGCGCGTATCTAGTAATCTATGATATAGCGATACTCCTTCTTTACCTAATAGCCTAGCTATCTCCAAAGCGTACTCCGGACTCCGCTTCAACTCCTTTACCTCATCTACGGTCGGGGAGGCCTTGAGGAATATATTCGCAGCGGCCTTCTTCCGTCCCAATTTCTCGGCACGCTTAAGAGCTTCTAGGGCCTCCTCCCTTGTTAGATCCGCGACGGAAGATAACTCGGACGCGAATTCGTCGCCGATTTCCTTCTTTAATATAATCTCCTTCGCTACCCTCTTAGCTAATTCCGGCATCGCGTCGCGTAACATCCTCCGAGCCTCGCGGGCCTTATCTTCAGGAGCCTCAAGTAATATCTCGGTGGCGTTCTTCTCTATCCGTTCCACGAGCCGATCTACGCGCAAATCCGATAGCTCCACATATATCGCTAGAACCGCTAATAGCGAGTCTATGTCCTTCTTTAGACGCTCACGTATAGACGCTACGAGAGCTCTGGGGACGGCTTTTAGACCGAGGGACTTCATGCGCTTCACGAGCTCAGGAATCCTCTCTAGCGGAGCCTCTAATACTATGGTCTCTAAGATCTCTTCCCCTCTTCCCGCGTGATACTCGTTGAGGACGACGCGTAGATCGTTATCGATGTACTCCTTTTCTACCTTAGATACCTTAATTAACGCTTCTAGAAGCTTCGTAGAGACGTCCTCCTTCGGCCTTACGGCCTCACCGTCCGACGATATGATGAGGGCGTCGAAGTCTACCGAGATGTCCGTAACTATAATCCCGTGTGTCCTCTTTAAGTCCTCGAGCGTGATCCGAGGTAAGAGATAAGGTAGGGCGTCCCGTACTCCCCGATCCTTCACGCGCTTAGTTCTAGCGTCTAAGGCCCCACGTAGTTTCTTTAGTTCCTCCAGAGTATCCTCCAAGAGCATCCCCCTCACTAGCTCTTCTACGGTCATCCTTCCTATGAGGACGTGCGGCGACCGATAGGCGCTCTTGATTTCCTCCGATCCGTACTTCCGCCTATACCCGTGTATCTCCTCTCCTATCGATATCGCTAGATACACGACGTCCTCTTCGGCCCATAACGCCAGCCGATAATTCGGTTTCTCTATCGGTATCATGGGGGAAGGTCCGGATAACTCCTCCTTCGGTTCCACGCGTTCCCGGGCGTTCTTAGAAGGGTCCCGCTTAACTATCCGTATACGTTCCATAGGGTTCTCTTAAGTAGATCGGTTTAGATTCATCACCCTTCCCTCTCGCTAGAACTACTATTTATCATACTAAAGATTCGTGTATGAAGGTACTCATATGCGATCAAGTTCACCCCATAGCCTCCGAGATATTAAGGAAAGAGGGGTTCGAGGTGGACGAAGTAGGCACTCTGAGCGAGGACGAGCTAGCTAAGATCATAGCCGATTACGACGCGGCGATCACTCGTGGGAGTACTAAGTGGACTAGGAAGGTGTTCGAGAACGCAAAGAGGCTAAAGGTCTTAGTACGCGCTGGAGTTGGGTTAGATAACATAGACCTAGAAGCCGCGAGGGAGTTCGGAGTGAAGGTATTTAATACTCCTAGAGCCCTCGTTCAGAGCGTAGCCGAGCTCGTTATAGGACTCATGATTAACGCCTTAAGACGCATACACGAGGCGGATAGAAAGATGAAGGAAGGAGTACGGGCGAAGAAGGAGCTCGTGGGCTACACGTTAGCGAACAGGACCGTCGGTATAATAGGGATGGGTCGTATAGGAACGCGCGTAGCCGAGCTCGTCACGGCCTTCGGTTCTAGGGTAATCGGAAACGACGTCGATAAGGAGCGCGTGATAGCTCTCGGATACGAATACAGGGACATCGATGATTTACTAAAGGAAGCCGATATAGTGACGATACACGTGCCTTTAACGCCTAAGACTAGAGGCCTCATAAACGCGGAGCGTATAGCGAAGATGAAGGACGGGGCGATACTCATCAATACCTCTCGCGGAGCCGTCGTGGACGAAAAGGCTTTGCTAGAAGCTTTAGAGAAAGGTAAGATCGCTTACGCGGCTCTAGACGTGTTTAGTAAGGAGCCTCCGTTCGATGACCCTATACTAGAAAAGCTCGTTAAACATCCGCGTGTGATCGCGACTCCTCACATAGGCGCCCAGACCGTAGACGCTCAAAAGCATGCGGCTGAAGAGGCCGCGAGGATAATCGTAAACGAGCTTAAGAAGCGATTTTTAAAATTCGTTCTAATCTCTTCCTCAAATAATTCGATAATCTTATCGCGTTATCTACTAGGTCCTCGAATTCCTTCATCGTGAAGAGGCCGGGACCGCTTTTATGAATTCCACATATCTCTCCCCTCTCCGTCACCCCGAACGTGAGCCTTATGTCGGCAACGTGTTCTTCCTCGAATAACGGATCAACGAGCCGATGACCGTCTATTCTATAGAAGCTTATCGTCACGGGCCTCTTCAAGAGCTTAAGTGGTACCCGCTCGGAGTCGTCGAGTATAATTTCCTCCCCTTCGCGCCTTACTATCGGCATCTTAGCGTCCATTAAGGCCGCCATAGCCGCTAGCCCGGCCGCGTCCATCACGTTTCCGAAGTCGTCCAGCACGTCCATTTCCACATATATACCCCACACGTGCTTCCCCACCTCTATTACTAATTCCTCAAACGGTATCGCTTCGGAAGAGCGTATGATTCTGTCTACCACGCGTGAGATAATGATGTCTTCATCGTCGAGCTCGCGCATCTTAAACGGGGAAGCGTAAGGCATCCGTTCCACCATCACGTTGATAAACCCTTCGTCCGGAGAGTCTTCGTAGGGAGCCTCTACCTCACATTTTACCCCAGCGAGCACTTTAGTGCTCCTCACGTCCCCGAAACGTACTAAAGCGGAACCTTCGGCTACGGGAGAGAACCCTTTCTCTATGTAAATGGGCCTAAATTCCATCAAATCGCGTCCGTCTAGGTGTTCCCCCCTCTTTATCGCCTCACGAACGCGCTTCTCCGTAATCTTATCTATCGTAAACATCTGAATCACTCCCGTACTTTCTCATTATGGTTTCCCTAATAGTGGGATAGAGTCCCTTTTCAATACGGTCTACGACCGCTCTTACTGCCGCGATTAGTTCGTCGCGCGTGAATATGCCGTCCGCTTGTATCATCGACAACTTCTTTAGGTTAGGTAAGTACATGAGAGGGAGATCAGCGTCCCCGATCTTATCCTCTATATCATCTAGATCTACCACTACGTGACCCTCTACTTTTCCTCCGGCTAGTCCTATAACGAGATCCTTCATCGGTATTCCGGCATCGGCTAGCGCTAAAGCGGCCGCGGTACATCCGGTAGTACGAGAACCTCCGTGACTAGAGATCACGTACACGTATACGTCTATCTGGCTCCTGGGATAGCGGTCGAGGAAGACGACTCCCTCTAAGGCCTCGCGGATGATTCTAGATAGCTCACGCTCGCGCTTCGAGATAGTGGGTTTCTTGCGCTTCATGACCGCGTAAGTGACGGTACGATATACCACGTTGAGGATCGCGCGGTCCGGTAACGCTACGTGTCTCGGTGCCTCATAAGGGCCGTGTACTACGGCTAATACGTGAGTCTTTCCGAGGCGTACTAATGCGGACCCTTGGGCGCGCTCTACGACGCCTATAAGGACCTCAAAATCCCTATACTGATCCCGTCTCCTTCCGTCATGCCTTTTACCTTCTTTCCGAAGCTCCGGGTTAATGAGGCTTTTTAAGAGCCTCTCGTTTACCATGTTCACGATCGCGTCCCCTCTTACCAAGGTTTTCTTGTGCTCTTAGTTTCCTCATTACCCTTCTTAGTACGCTTCTAATACGCTTCCTCCTGAGCGGGTCACCGTATAGTAGCTCGGCCGTCTTACGTATACTCCCCGTCCTTACTATCGCCTCTAAGATCCTCCTCTCTCCATCCTTTAACTCTAGTTTCTCTAAGGCCTCTTTAGCTATTTCTACGGGGTCCCCGTAAGATTCTTCCTTCTCCATGCGCTCGACGAGCTCGAACTCTATGATCCATAGACGCTTTCCCTTTAAGTCCCCATAATGTTCTTGAAGCGCCTCCTTCAGTTCTTCTAGCGTCTCAAACCCGTCCTTCATCGCCTCCTCCTCCGTGAGTTCCTCGAACCTCTTCGAGTATACCCTCTTAACGCGTATGATTCCCCGTATTTTCCCCTTAGAATGTATGTACGCTAAGTCGCCCGGCTCTAGCTTTGGCTTGTTTAGGCGTATCGTGAGGGTCTTTCTTCCCGATAATATCGCGTCCAGATATTTTCCGTCGACCATAAGATGACGCATTACAACAAAAAGCTCGAGCGTTTACAACCGTTCGAACCGTATCACCGTAACTTCGCTATCGGGATCGGCCATAGTTGGTCCGTAATGATCTATAAGCGCTTCTATGAGCTCGCCTAGCGACTCCATGTTCTCTTGCTTTAATACTTCCGTGTCGAGCTCTCCCACCTTTCTACGCTCTACGCGCACGATCTTAGCTCTACCGATGAACCTCTTTCCGGCATATATCTCCACGACGTCCCCGGGCTTCAAGTTCGTGCTTAACCTTATAGTAACGGTCTTCCTCTTAGACGCTAGCGACTTATAATAGCGACCGGAAAAATACAACCTCTTCATCAAGCTATGAGGTTCTGGATATTCTTATATACGGGAGCGTAAATCGAAACCGCGGGCACGTTTTGCTTATAGAATGCGAGTATCGAGAGTATACCTATAGGTATGTATATTATGGGTATGTTCTTCACAGTCTCGTTTAACCCTAAGTCTACAATTATAGGAAGGAGCTTTCTCCCTATACTTCCCGATAAGAAACGCGGGATGTAGCTCCGTAGCTTTACGATCTCCTCTCCGGATCTCCCGTATGCTTTTTCCGGCTGAGCGATTCCTACCATTACGGTGCGTATGCGGCGCCCCTTCACGTATATCTTTACGTCCCCATCCACAACCCTCACCTCGTTCGGTATACGTAACGAATCGAGGGCGTAAGATAGGTCTAGCACGGCTACGTTCTTCGGGTCCCTAAACGTCTCGCATACCTCTATCCCTAATCCCATAGCCGCTTGAACAACGAGAGAGTTCCTTGGAAGCGTTTTTCCGTCTACGATCTTAGTGATGCCGATGGACGATAAGTCCTCGGACGGCTCTTTGCACGAAAGCATCTTCTCCACTTCTTCCTTATACGTCTCCACTAATCCTCTGTACGATTCAATAGAAAGGTCCACGTACGTGAGTATCTGAGTTATGTGAACCAACGATACCTTCTCATCGGTGAGGCTCATCTTACCGTCTAAAAATTCCTTCCGAGCCTCGCGTATTATGCTCCTGAGCTCCTCGATGTCCATAATCCTTACGACTGATTCCTATTATATCGTTCTCGAACGAACGCCCTTACTATAATATAAGCGCCCGTGGATATCATTAGAGCGCCTATCGCGCGCTTAAACCACACGTTCTCTTTAAACCTCCCCGCTATTTTAGATCCGGTGTAAGAGCCCAAGCTCGAGAAGATCCCGATACGGACGCCCATATGCACGTCCGCCTTCCCATACATCAGATGTAATATAGCTGAGGGTATAGTGAGGAGGGGTTTCGTAGTATACGCTATTCCTATAGAATATATTAAGTCGTATGGGGACGTCGACACGATCAACGGGGTTAAGATCACGCCCCCTCCTATTCCTAGTAATCCTATAGCTAATCCGGCTAGAAAGAACCCGGGTATCTGTAGCCGTTGAGGCACCATGAACTTCCTAAACGCCCTATACCCGGCTATTATAAGCATTAATCCGATCGCGGGCCTCACGGTCGCGGGCACGTTTACGGATAGTAGTACCCCTAAGATCACGCCCGGGTACGCGAATAGTAGTACCTTTAGGGTTATGCGTTTATCATAAAACCCCTCGCGGTAGTATCCTATTCCTCCTATAGTCGTAGTGAAGGCTACGGCTATTGAAGAAGTACCCACGGCCACGTCCGGCGGATATCCCATAGCGAGTAATATAGGAACGAAGAACACACCTCCGCCTACGCCTATGAGAGCGGCTATAAGACCTACGAAAAAGAACATCACGTAGAGCGTAAAAACTCACCTCTTAGGCCTCTTCGTGAACTCCTCCCGCTTCACCGGCATATCCTCGCGAGAGGCTATCACTCCGGTCTTTAGTAACACCTCGCGAGTGATTAACCGATACACTAAAGCTAAGCTATCGCGAAGTCTATTGTTCGCGGGCACTATGAAGTCTATGTACACGACGGGATTATCCGTCGTTAGGATTCCGGCTATGGGTATTCCCATAGAAGCCGCTTCTAAGATCGCCTGCTTATCTACTAGAGGATCGGTCACGATCACGAGCTCGGGCTCTATGTACATAGTATGTTGAGGGTTCGTGAGCATTCCGGGAACGAAGCGTCCGGGGTAGGCCTTAGCTCCGGTTAAGCGGCTAAAGTGCATGATGGGGTTAAAACAGGCCTGCTTGCTACAGAAAGCGGCTACGTTCTCCGGTCCTACGCGAGCTATCCGATCGCTTAGGAGGCGTATACGATAATCCGTCTGCTTCAAATCTATGATCCGAGTCCGTATCCTCTTGCCGAACGGGTCCTTCCGCATCATCCTAGTGGTTACGAACTTCCTGAACTGGGGCCTTAGGCGCTCTCCCCCTATATGTACCTTCGCCGCCCTATAGACGTCCACGTCTACGAGATACTTATACTCCTCCCTGGACGACATAAGCGTTCGTCCTCTACGTTTCTTTCAACGCTTACCCCGGTTTATGGATAAACCTTCGAGGTTAAAGCTCTTATCGGATTCGTGAGTCTCTATGATACACGCGTTATAAACTACGTCTACCCCGCGCTTCTTAGCGTATTCGATACACTCTTCGCACTCCGCCCCCGGCTGATACCATAGCTTCTTTACCCCCAACTTAACGGCCTCCTCAGTAACCTTCATCGTCACCTTCGGAGGTACCACGAAGACCACTAAGTCCGGAACTCTCCCGATCTCTTCAACGAGCTTCGTTAGGTTCGGGTAAGCCTTTATCCCGTCTATCTCCTTAGCGTTCGGGTTTATCGGATACACGGTCTTATAGCGATCGTATAAGAACCTCCGCACCTTATAACCCCGTTTCTCCTTGTTTCTTGAAGCTCCCACTACCGCGATTATCATGGTTAGTTAATCTATGAAGGAAGGGATATAAACTAAGGTATGCCCAAGGCGATCATATTTTCGGGTGCCGGGGCGTCCGCGCCTTCTGGGGTACCGACGTTTAGAGGTAGCGGCGGTATTTATGGAAACGTTAGCATCTATAGGTACGTCGACGCTGACGCTTGGAACATTCATAAAATAAGGAAGGAGGCTCTCGCTTGGTACGTTACACGTACCGCCTATATAGCTTCTAGGAAACCAAACGAATATCATACTAAGCTCATCGAGGGGCTACAGAAGGAACTCGGTGTCGACCCCTCTAAAGATTTGATCGTATACACGCAAAACGTCGACGACCTCCACGAGGCGGGCTTAATAACCTTGAACGTCCCGGACGCTTATTCGAAGGTAAAACACGTACACGGTAAAATACGGGTGTGGATTAATAGGAGGAACAAGAGGGAGAAAAACCTCCGGAGGAGGACGAGGAGTGGAGCATCGTTTAACCCTTACTTAGAGTCTCTAGAAATAGTAAAGGACGCGTACGATAGGATAGTGAGCGACGAAAACAAGGAGAAACTAGCGCTAGATATTATATACGGAAAAATCGATCCCATAAGCGGCCTCTCCTCCCTCATCGGAACGAACGTAAATCACATCATAAATAACATAGACGAAGAAGGCCGGAGGCCGGGCGTGGTATTATACGGGGAACCCGTAGCGTATCCGAACGTAAAGAGGGACGTCGAGGATTTGGGAATCGACGAGGACGTTCTCTATTTAATAGTAATAGGAACTTCCCTCACGGTATTTCCCGCCGCTTTTATACCCTTAGATATAGTGAGCGTCGCACGCGATAAAGCGAAAGAAATTAGGGTAGTAGTCGTAGCGGGAGAGGATTACGAGGACGTGAAGGATAGGGTAAAGAGACTCATAGGGTCTATTAGCGAGGACACGCGCGATAGGGTATCCGTGGAGTTCATCAAAGCTTATGAGAACACTTCTATGACGGTCTACGAGATAATAAAAAGGCTGAAGCGAGAATATGCTATTATTCGCATAATATGTTGTTTTTAAGACGCTAAGTGCTCGTATATGGAGGTATTATTTAAAGTGAGGCGGATAGAGAGGGAGACGATCAAGAGGATATCGGGGACTTCGGAAAAGAGGGCGTCGCTCCTTCGTAGGCTCCCCTATAATAGCTTCGTGTTCTCCGCGGCCTTCGACGGCTTGAGACTCGCTTATGGTGGCCGTGGCGGAAAAATCGAGGTATACGAAGTGTTCGATCCCGAAGATCCGGAAAAGATGTACACGATAAACGCTCACTCCGGTTCGGTTATGGACCTTCTACGGGTAGAGGGGAAGCTCTTTAGCTGTTCGCGTGACGCGACGATCAGGATACGGGACGGAAAAGAACTCGTGAGGACTCTTAAAGGTCACGAGCAATGCGTTAGGAGCATAGCGTATCGGGATGGGAACCTGATGAGCGTATCTATGGACGGGAAGATACTCCTTCGGGACTTATCTACGTATAAGTATAAGGAATTGAAGAAACACGACAAGCGGGTGGTCCACGTCCGTAATTATGAGGATGTTTTCGTGTGTGTGAGCATAGACGGATACGTACGGGCTTTTGAGAAAGATAAAGAGCTCTTCGAGGTTAGGATCGGGACGACGGGTTACGGTGTGAGCATAAATCGGCCTTACGTCGCGGTATCGAACTTAAGAGGCGTCACGATCGTGAACGCGGAGACTCACGAGATCGTAAAGCGTATCGACATACCCGCGACGGATACGTATATTAGGCGCTTGAGTTACGTGCGCGACGCGATAGGGGTAGGAGGGGAGTTCTTGTACATCATCGACGATCCTCTTAATAATCCGATCATATCTCCGTTATCGGGCCATAAGCACCGGATATACAACGTCGTGTTCGAGGACTTCGTATTCACGTGTTCGCTCGATAGAACGCTAGGGATACGGAAGGTGGAGAGACTATTACAAACGATAACGGAAAGCGAGCGCGAATCCGTGAAGACCTTAGCTTTTAGATGCTCCGATCCCGGACATGAGGATCCTCCGGAGCGGCTCGTAAGAATGTATAAGAAGAGACCCGTGAAGGCTCTTAAGATAGCATGTGGGAAATACCTAAAGAAGCTCGTGGAGAGGTTAGAGAAGGAAGGGTTAATAGTAGATGGGGTTTCTCAAGTGCCCCCGGAGGATCCGGAATCCTTAGAGGAGATCGAACGAGTTTTTCTATGATCTACGAACTGCACTTAGATAAGCGTTATTTCGACCTTATAGCGTCGGGTAAGAAAAGGATAGAAGGGCGTATCGTGAAGCCCGAACGCGCGGGCATGAAGCCTGGGGATATAATAGTGTTCTACGACGATAAAGGGAGACGTTT
>JAMOTR010000101.1 GCA_027068385.1 Candidatus Heimdallarchaeota archaeon | reverse complement strand
GGAAGAAAGCTTGATTTTTTTAAAAAAAAAAACACAAACTAGAGGGAATTCGAGATCAAGGGTATTATGGTTCCGCGCTCCTAAAGCTCTAAGGTCATTTTCCTGTTAAGAATTATCTCCGTGATCTCCTACGCTATTTATTCTCTATCACCTAAAGGGATCGTATGAGCGTTAAGATTCGTCAGGGGAAGAGCTTCGACCTCGGGAGGACATCCGTACTAAACGTTAAGATCATAGACGGAGGCCGGATAGCGGGAACCTATCACGGGGATTTAGTGATATACGACGGTCGCTTAAGGAGCATACACGCTCACGACGGTCAGCTCTTGAGCATATTATATAACAATAAGATGATATACACCGGAGGCTCAGACGGGTATTTAAGGATGCGGAGGCATTCGGGGGACAAGGTAGGGGAGATCGAGGTAGGAGGATACGTATACGGAATCGAAGATCATCCCAAGGGACTCGTGGTGGTTAACGACGAGGGGCGCGTGTTCCTCGTGGACCCGGAGCTAAAGGAGGCTAAGAAGATATTCGAATACGAAGAACGCCGGCCGGCTCGGGACGTCACCGTTGTGCCTACGTTAAAGTACATCGTGGTAGGCTTCTACGACGGAATTATACTCGTTATGGACCACAAAGGGAAAGTCCTAAAGCGCGTGTTCCGCACGTTAGGAGATAGCGTGACGTTCTTGGACGTGATACCGGAGCTTAACGTAGTAATATCCGGATTTCGGAGCGGACGGATCTCCTTAATATATTATGTAGGAACGAACCTCGAGATACGCTCAGGACGCTCTAAGAAGAGTATTTTCATAAAGCCTCGGAGGCCCGTCGACCTTCAGACCATAGGGTCCGTCGCCCGTCGGTCCGGAATATACCGCGAGAGTCTACTAGCGTTGGGAGGTAACGGGACGCTCTACGAGCAAAAGCTCTCGAAACTCCTCAACGCAGCACTGAGCACGCGCGGCACTAGGATCGTGGCTCGGCATCAGAATAAGCTACACGATTACGGGGCGAACGGCGCTTACATGAACGGGAATGAGCTCATCACGGCCGGATTGGACGGGTTCGTAAAACTCCGGAGCGTGAGCGAGGAATGAAGTACGTGTTAGATTCGTCCGCTTTTATTAAGAGGCTCTTCGAGGCGATACCTTTGGACGCTGAGATGTATACGATCCCCGAGGTGTATAACGAAGTACGTTCTATGATGCGCTTCATGCTCTTCGATAGGAACCTAAAGGTGAAGGAGCCGAGCGGGGAAAGCGTTAAGGAAGTACTTAAAGCGGCCTCGGAAACGGGGGACATACGGAACTTAAGCACCACGGATATCCGCCTCATAGCGTTAGCGAAGGATCTAAACGCGACCCTCCTAACGGACGATTTAGCTATGCAAAACGTGGCCGCTTATTTAGGAATCTCGTTCCAAGGGTCTAAACGTATTACACATTTAATAATCCGGAGGCGGAGGTGCGAAGACGGGCGTATCGTAAAGTCTCCCGACGAATGTATCGGTGAAGCGAGACCTATTGTACGGAGGAAACGCAGAATCCGTCGAGTTTTTATCGACAGATTCCGAAGAACTAATGGGGAAACCCCTCTCTAAGATCCTAGCTATAATATTACTCGTAGCCCTTACGATACCTTTTACGTACGCTATCCCGAGCGGCCCGACGGTCACATACACCCCTTCGCACGTCTCCATTCATCATCCCGTAACCCTCACCACGAACTCTTCTAAGGTAGTAGTGTTCGACGAGAGCAAGAACACGTATCGGGATCACGCGAAGTTGTCGAAGTTCATTGATTACCTCAATAATACGCTAAACCGGACCGTGATCATTAATACCGGTCCCATCACGATGGGTCTCGTAGCCTCCGCGGACATCATAATTATACCTTGTCCCAAGGCCGCTTATAGCGAGGATGAAATAAACGCTCTAAACCGGTTCGTGGAGAACGGAGGAGCTCTACTAGTTATGGGAGAGGTAGCCGATTACTTCGACCCCTCCTATCTAAACCCGATCACCGAGAACTACGGAATCTCCCGGCTCGACGTATCCGTCCATGACGATACGAATAACTCCTATAGATCCTACACGCCCATCATACACGTATTTAATACGAACGACTCCGTCGTACAGGAGCTCGCGAATAACGTGACGGATGTATACTATAACGCTGGAACTGCGCTCAACGTGACGTCCTCCGACGTCGTGGTTGTAGCCACTGGAGACGAGGACACGTACGTGACTCCTAGTAAGTATAACGATACCGCTCTACCCGCCCCTAAGGGTACCGACGTAGTCGTGATGGCCTATTATGTGTATCCCAACGAGTTCGAAGGTCGCATATTCGCGATAGGCTCCTCCGGTCGGTTGTATGATAAGTATAGTTACTTCGATCACAACAAACCCTTCGTAAAGAATCTAATGAGCCGGCTCGCCCAGGCCCATAAGAACCGCGTTCCTTCGATTATGGTGACCTCCACGATATCCTCCGACGTGATCACTTACCACGATAACGTCACCCTTAAGATCACCGTAGAGAGTACCGGAAGCGATACCGCCACGAACGTAAAGCTAAAGATCGAGGTACCCTCCGGATTGGAGATCGTCTCCGGAGACAGCGAATATTCTATAGGCGATATGGCTCCCGGTGATACCTTCTCCGTAGAGCTAGTCCTCAGGGCCGTATACACGATGGAGGGGGACATCGTGGTCAACGCTACCGGAAGTAACGTGTCGCCCGTGGTCCAGAAGATACACGTGAAGATCATACCCGCTTTGAAGATCACCGCCGCCGCTAAGCCTACGGCCTTAAACATCAACGAGCGCAACGACTTCTACCTAGAGGTAAACATGACGAACATCTCCATGCACAACGTCACGGACGTATCGATAGACTTAGAGCTACCCACCGGAATCTCCGGTGAGGACGAGAACGATACGATAGAGGTGATACCCGTGAACTCTACCGTTACCGTGAGGTTCTCGCTTACCGTGGAGTCGCCCGGAATATATCAGATTAAGGTGATCGTGAAGAGCGAGGACGCTATGCCTTATCCGTACACGATTAACGTCGCGTTCATCGCCACGACGAAGCCCAACCTCATAGTGTTAGACCTAGGCCACACGAACCGGCCCCCGGCCGATCAGGTGACTCAGTTCGTAGGGCTATTAAAGACGTTCGGTACCGTGATCATAAACAACGGAACGATCACCCCCGACCTCCTATCGGCCACGAAGCTATACATACTAGTCTATCCTAAGTACGGCCTCACCGCTAGCGAGATCGAGGCGATAAAGAGCTACGTAGCTAACGGAGGTAGCCTCATAATCACCGGAAACGCCGCCCGCTATAGCAACGCTGAGGCTAACGAGGCGATCAACGCGATCGCTTCCGCGTACGGAGTGTACTTCATGGACGTCACCGTAATGGATGAGACGAACAACTCCTTCAAGCCTTATACGCCCATCATACACGTGTTCAACACGAACGACCCCGTAGGAAATTACCTCTTCAACGGGGTGGAGTACATATACTATCAGGCCGGTACCGCCTTAACTATAAAGAGCGGGGACGTCGTCCCTCTAGCGTTCGGAGACGAGGACACGTACCTCGTAGATAAGAACGGAACCGTCCTTACGAACGTCACCGGCACCGACATCGTTACGATGGCCTACCGGCACGGGACCGGTAAGATATTCTTCATAGGATCCTGCGGTCGGTTCCGGGATAAGTACGATTACTTCGCCACGAACTCCCCGTTCATACAGAACCTCATCTCCCGGCTTCTAGCCGCCCCGAAGATCACCATGAGCGTATCCGTAAGCAACACCAGCGTGAACGTTGAGGACAAGATATACCTCAACATACAGATACAGAACACCGGCTTGGACTCTGCCGAGATCGAGGTAGGAATATCCGTAGAGGATGGTCTAGAGATACTTAACGCCTCCGCCCCCGTAGAGAACGCCACGATACACACGGACTACGTGTTCAAGGTAACCGTAGGACCCGGAGAAACGAAGAACGTGGTCGTGGTATTAAAGGCCTTGGAGGCCGGAAACCGGACCATACGCGTATACTATGCGATAGGGGGAGAGATAACGCTCGCTAAGGAGGTCACGATCAACGTTACCTCCACCGAGGGAGCGACCACCGCCGGAGGGAAGACGAAGCGGATAGCTATAGGAATCGCCATAGCCGTAATCGTCGCGATACTTCTCGCGTACCTACTAATATTCAGGAAGCAGCAGGCTTGATTTTTTAATCGGTATCGATCGAGAACGATTTAACACTTCATATTAGAACACTTATGGGTAGAAGAACCCGGGGTAACGTTTACCGCGTAATTTTACTATCTATGGTATTTCTACTAGCGTTCTCCTTAATTTTCCCCGCTCAAGCCGCCACCGAGTACAAGACCGATCTAGGAACGTTCTACTATTCGTTACCTTACGGGGTCGGACGCGGAGGAGCTACGTATAAGGACGGGCTCATGTACGACAATCGCGATCCTAGATACGGATACAACGTGATGATTAAGTTCGACATAGCGGAGGACGCGAAGATCTATAAGATAATATTCTACGGGGACGCCCAAGGAGTATCTGAGATAAACATCGTAAAGCCTAACACGAATAAGAAGATCACGGGAACCGTATATTACAAGCTCTCCGGAGGTTATACGGGAAGCAAACAGTTCGAGGGATCACGGACTACAGCGTCCGAGGTGAAGGCCGCCTTGCCCACGACTATGGTCTCAGAGTTTAAGCACAACGATAACGATACCTACGCGAAGGTGGAGATCTCATTAGGAAACTCCACGATCAACGGGACCGTAGAATTCACGTTCAACGTATACACGGGACCTCTCCCGGAGGGATATAAGGAGGTAGACGTGACCTTCTACACATACGTGATCGTCTATTACTACGACCCCGTAGTGGATCAAGTCGTATCGAAGGCCTATGAACTAAAGAAAGTAGTGACCGTCTCGAAGCCCCCGATGCTACGCTTCATTCTAGCCGCCTCCATAGCTATAGTCTCTATGGGTATCGTATACGCGCTTAGCGTCCTCGGATTCTTCGAGAGCTTCACGACCGTGGACCTCGTAACCATAGCCGTACTCGCTGCGTTCCAGGCGGTTCGGGTACAAATCATAGGAAGGCAGTTAGTGTTCCCGTTACTCGATCGCGTCCCCGGAGCGTATAACTTCGCGGTAGCGGACTTCCCGTTCATCATGCTTCTCATAATCGCCGCGTATATAGTGAAGAAGCCCGGATCCGTAACTCTCACGTTGTTCCTATACAACATCATATCCGAGATAGGGCGGTACGGAATCAACCCATTGCGGCGGGCCTATCCGTTCGCTCAGGGTGTAGTTCCCGACCTCTATCTATTACTACGCTACAAGCTCACGAGCGTAGAGCTCTTCGCGGATAAGCCGCTAATAAAGGGTATCACCGTGGGACACGTAGACGGCTTCTTCGTCGGATTCTTCCGCGGCCTCTTCATGCAACTCTCATTATATCTCGTGTTCTACCCCGTCCTCTTCCGTCTACAGTACGACCTAGGATACGTACTCATACGGATCACGATCCCGCGGGCGATAGGAAACGGTATAGAGGGAGCCATAAGCGTGCCTATAGCGAAGAAGGTCGAGGAGGCGATTCAGTATCGAGATTTTAAACCTTTTGTTTTCATAATTTTCGCCTCTCGAGTCTCGAATACACCGTTTGTGATCAAAGGAGTTACGCGTAAGCTCCCGGTAATTCTTTAACAAAAAATCCATGGAGAACACGTGGAATTCACGATCCACCCGTTCATCACGCTACCCGGTGAATTAAAGAGTATAGTAGCGGGCGTATTCTTACTCCTAATAGTACTCCCCCTAGTACCCGGAACGGTCTCTTATCTATTATTTAAGATCCTAGGGATCTCCGGGTTCCGCAGGCTCTTCTCTTACGAAGCGCGTGATTCCCCGATACACCGCCTACATCCGCTTACGAAGCTCCTTACGAGCTCCGCTATAGGCGTAGGGGTGGCTCTTACGGATTCCTTCCTTGGTCTCCTCATATTCCTATTACTCTCGTTAATCATACGGATACCCGCCAACCCGAGCGAACGTAAGGTGCGCGGATTAGCGATACTCTTAATCTCTAACGTGCTCCTCATAGGCCGGTCGCAGAGCTTCCTGAATCCCGCGTTCTCGCGCGTGGTGACGGGCACCGCTAGAGGACTCACGGTGGTATACATATTCCCTAAAAGTCTGCGGTGGATGACCGAGGGGATAACAGTAGAAGGGTTCGTATATGGAGCGATACAATCCATACGCGTAATTTCGGCCCTAAGTGCCGCTCTTCGGTTCATCTCTACAACCCATCCGAGCGAGATCGTGTACGGATTCAAGACGCTCAAGTTCCCTATAGAGGTAACGTTTATGATAGCCGTCGCGATAAAGAGCATACCGAGCATACTCGAAAAGACTAGCGTCGTGATCTCGGCTGAGCGCGCTAGGGCTATGGAAATCGTACCTCGTAGCATATCGAGGAACATATTTAAGAAGATAGCGGCCACGTTTAAAGCGCTCGTCGACGCTCTTCTCCCGGTAATCATAGAGACGTTACGCGAGGCGAGACAGATGGCTTTAGCGGCTACGATAAAAGGATTCCGCGCGTATAAGCAGAGGACGTATTATAAGGAGATCGAGATGAGCAAAACCGATATTATATTAACGCTAGCCGTCTTGGCGCTCTTCGCGTTCATCATAGCCGCTCAGTTCTTAGCGTATAAGTATCCATTCCTGTCTCTCTTCCAGTGACGTTTTTGAGGCGTTCTTTTACCTCTTTTAAGAACGCCTCGGAATCGGTACGATATAAGGACCGAAGACGCAGCATGTCCACCGGATTCCTAGAGACGTCTTCAATTACCTGTTTGATAGTCTCTAGATCTCCGCGTATCACGGCATACTCGAGCATCTTCTCTACTTTCTTTTCGTGTATCCTCATAACGACCTCCTAATGGGTGAAATTTCTAGTTATATCGCGCGACGTGTTAATTTAGGGAATATTATAAAAATCACCGCGACTCCCTCCGCCTCTCCACCACTTCCGCTATGATCTTCGATAGCTCCTCGACGAGCTTATCTAGGTACTCCTGGGCCTTCTCCTTCGTAAGTCCCTTTGGGAATCCTATAGGGTTCCCGTTCTCATCCTTCTCGTATAATATGATCGTCCCGGTTAGAGGATACACGCTTAGGCCGGGTCTATAGAAGAACACCTCGTCTTCGTTAGGCTCCTTAACGAGCTCCGGATATACGGCCATGATCACGGCCGTTTCGTCTATTCCCGCGTGTCCAGAGCCACCAAGTATCTTCTTCGAGAGTTCGCGCATGAGTATCCGCCGGTCTACGTTCATCGCGGGTATCCGCTCCTTTAGCCGGAGACGCTTAACGACGCGCCTGAGGCTCTCGGTATTGCCTCCGTGGCCGTTCATAAATACGATATAATTGAAGAAGTTAGAGAGGGAACGAGCGACGTGGAACACGTATTCTTCAAATACTTCTTCGGGCACCGTAGAGGCTCCTCCGTAACCGTATAGCGATCTAGTGACCCCGTGATGTATCGTGGGGGCTACTAGCGCGTTTATCTTCTCCGCTACGCGCTCAGCGAGTATCTCGGCTATGAGGGAATCCGTCCCTACGGGTAAGTGGTTTCCGTGCGGCTCTAAGGTACCTACCGGAATTATTACGGTATCCACGCCTTCAGCTACGAGCTCCTCTATCTCCGGATAAGTAAGTTTATGAAGCCGCCTCATGTTTCCTTCCTTTGAGTAGCTTATAACCCTTCGAGCGCCCTCATTAAGATTTCCTCCAGCTCCTTAGAGACGTCCACCTCGAACGGATATATCGCGGATATATGATCCAAGATTTTCATTAAGAGGGCCTTCGGGATCTTAAGACCTAGGAATAGCGCATTATATACGAGGTAAAGGGGCGTAATCAAGAAATCTACGGCTTCCTTGATCTCGTACTCTCTCGTACACGTTTCTAACGCCTCCTTCATTATCTCCTCGGCTTCCCTTATCCTACCCATCTTAGCGAGGATGAGCGCTTTATTGTACAACGCCCCTATGAGCGAGTCCTTATATATGTACTCTTCCCCGGACTTCCGTATCTCAATCGCGCGCTCCAACGCTTTTAACGCGTCTTCGTATCTCCCGATTTCCGCTAACGCGACGGCTTTGTCCATAAGACATGACGCCACATCGTCGCGATCGGTAAGACCTTCGAGCGCTTTATCGTAAGCTCTTACGGACCCTTCGTAGTCTCCTAGATTCCGTAGTGCGTGACCCAAGTTCATGTATGCCGCGTATACGTCCTCCGATCCTAGACGCTCGAGTTCGTCTATTCCCTCCTTCAACCACCTCACGCTCTTCTCATACATTCCGAGGTCCTCATAGAGGGCGCCTATGTTCACCTTAGCGTACGCCTTTATCTCCTCGTCGCCCTTCTCTAGCGCTTTGAACAAATCCTCTAAGGCCTCGTACAAGAGGCCCTTTTCCCGATAAGCGACCCCTCTGTGAAGATATATTTCCGGACGTTCTCCGCACTCCCTAATAGCGCGCGTATATAGCTCTATAGCCTCCCCCAAACGACCCTCTAGAGCCGCGCGATCGGCTTCATCGAAGAGTATGCACATAAAAAATCATCCTTCGATATTTGCGTGTCTTTTAGCTAAGTGCTCCTCCGTGAGACCGAGC
This sequence comes from Candidatus Heimdallarchaeota archaeon, assembly GCA_027068385.1. Lineage (GTDB taxonomy): Archaea > Asgardarchaeota > Njordarchaeia > Njordarchaeales > JAMOTR01 > JAMOTR01. The sequence goes on along the minus strand of JAMOTR010000101.1, from coordinate 6,401 downwards.
TTCTCCATAAGAGCCGCGATCACACCGTCTAAGAAGACTAGGGTTGAAGTCTCGAATAGAGTACCCAGCGGGGTTCTAGTATAATGCCTTCCCGTGATCTGTCTGATATAGTAATCCCCTACTAGAGCCTGTTCTTTAGTCCTACCCGGTATCACTATAACTAGGTCCGCGATCTCCGCTAGGGGCGATCCCGGATTGCTCGTGATCGCCACCACGTAAGCCTTAGCCTCCTCTTTAGCTACCTTCGCCGCATTAACAACGTTAAGAGTCCTACCGCTCCCCGAGATAGCTATGAACATATCCCCTTCCTCTACCCTGGGGGTAATCGTCTCTCCTACTACATATACGTGATAACCCAAGTGCATCAGACGCATCGCGAACGATCTACCCACGAGGCCGGAGCGGCCGGCACCGTGGACGAAGATTTTCTTACCGTTGTTCTTATAAGAGAGTAGCTTCTCTATGAACTCCGTCACGTTCTTATCCTCCGACACCTTATCGGCTACCTTAAGGACGTGCTGTGCGATAATCTTCATAGTTTCGGAGACCAAGAAGTTCAACACGCTCATTTCGTTCACTCTTTTCACCCTCTTTTTCTCTAGTATACACGCGTAAATCTACGTTCTTTACGATGGGAGTCCCATCGATCATTTCGATTTCAGCGTGAGCGTAGAATCCGTACTTAGCCGGCCCCGGATTTACACATATGGTATCCCCTAGCTTCTCTATTCCGCGCGCCTCGTGAACGTGACCGTGAGCGTGTAGTATCGGCTGATAATCTTCTACGATACGACGTATCGCGAGGCTCCCCACGTTCTGGCGTACTCCTCTAAAGAACGCGGCATCGTTAATCCCGCGGGGAGGGACGTGGGTGACGAATATAAATGGCTCTCCGGGATCTACGAAGAGGCTATCGAACCGGGTCTCTGGGTATTCGTTAGGAGTCTTAAACGGGGTTGGGGTAGATCCCCCTATGCCCGTGAACGTGAGGCCTAATATCTTAGCGATGCTCGCGTGCACGTTGTATACGTTATCCCGCGGCGGGTTCCGCTCTAGAGCCTCTTGAGGATCAGCGTTTCCGGCCACGAATACTATAGGCTTGTTCCCTATGGCGCGCACGATCTGCTTGAACGTCGGATAAAACGCACGAGGCCTCCGGTTCGGGGCTACGTCTCCCGCGATGATTACGAGGTCATATTTAGGGGATAATACACGGTACATCTCGATCGCCTTAGATGAACCGTGCACATCTGCCGTAACTAGGATACGCATGCTTTCGTGTATCGCGAAGATTAAAGGAAGTTCCCAATCGACGGACTCTTCTCGAGAGACCGTTTATCATACATTCGGATAGAGGAGTATTAATGGACGTAGACGAGATATTAGAGAAACTCGAGCGTGGTGAGATCAAGCTCTACGAACTCGATTTTATCCTTCAGGGCGACGTGAATAAGGCCGCTGAAATCAGGCGCATGTATCTAGAGCGTAAGCTAGGTATAAAGCTCGAGCATATAGGAGGTAAACCCATAGACCTCAACCTCACCTTCGGTCGCAACATAGAGAACGCGATAGGAGTAGCTCAAATACCCATCGGGATAGCGGGACCGATAAAGATTCACGGGGACTACGCGAAGGGAGAATTCTTCATACCCTTAGCTACGACAGAAGGGGCTTTAGTGGCGAGCGTGAACCGCGGATGTTCGGCCATAACGCGCTCGGGAGGGGCTAGAGCTAAAGTGCTTAAGGACGGTATGGCTAGGGCGCCTGTGTTCCGCGTTCCGAACGTGGACAAAGCCGTGGAGCTCGTCTCCCGGGTACGCGAGCATATGGACGAATTGAGGGACATCTTCAAGGGGGTGTCGAAGTTCCTAGATTTAATAGATGTACAACCTCGGATAGTGGGTCGTAACGTGTTCCTACGCTTCGTAGCGCGGACCGGGGACGCTATGGGTATGAACATGGTCACGATAGCCTCGGAAAAAGCGGCCGAATACATCGAGAAGCATTTACCTCGGGCTAAGATGGTCGCCACGAGCGGAAACATGTGCGTGGACAAGAAGCCGAACGCTTTGAACTTCATACTCGGACGCGGTAAGAGCGTGATAGCCGAAGCCGTGATTAAACGCGAGGTGGTCGATAAGGTACTTAAAACAACTCCGGAAAACGTCGTCGAAGTCGTGTATCGCAAGATCTTCGTGGGATCCGCTCAAGCCGCCTCATACGGATTTAACGCCCATTACGCGAACATCATCGCGGCCATGTTCATCGCATGCGGTCAAGACGCCGCACAAGTGGTGGAGTCCTCTATGGGTATTACCACCGCTGAGGTTACTGAGGAGGGTGATCTATACATATCCGTGAACCTACCATCGCTCGAGATCGGGGCCGTAGGGGGCGGCATGCGTCTCCCAACACAACAGGAATGCTTAAGTATACTAGGGCTCACAGATCCGAACGCGCCCCCTCGCACTAGGGCCTTAAAGTTCGCTGAGATCGTGGCGTCCGCAGTACTCGCTGGTGAGCTTTCCTTACTAGGAGCGTTAGCCGCTAGGCACTTAGGAAAGGCGCACGAAAAGTTAGGACGGGGTCGTATACTAAAGGAAAGGAAACGATTTTTACATGCTCGACGCTTTGTATCGGAACAGCAAGGTCCACGTGAAGATATTAGAACCCGTTAAGCGGATCGACGGGACGGAATTATCTGGAACCGTGGTGCTTCCTAGGCGGGCGGCTGAGAGGCTTATTCGTATAAACGTAGCCGAAGGTCCTCAAAAGGATCCGTTGGAGGAAGCGATGAGCTTAATGCATAACTCTCAAGTGACGAAGTTAAACGCTAAGATCCCGGATTTCCTATACATCGATCTCGCTCGTGAGATCACTCATCAAAGGGGCGAGAGGAAGGACACGGCTCAAAGCACTCTACTTGTATTATTGCGCTCGAGAATACCTAAAGTGGTGAGCCAAGCGGCTTTGAGCGCTATAGAAGAATCGTTTAAGTCGAAGTCCGAGGTGAGGGTGAAGCCTATGAACGAGGAGGAAAGCGTGCTCTATCGGCTCGTGAAGGACATAGTTAAAATGTGGATAAGGGAAATATTTGGGGCGGCGAACGCGTTCCTCGACCTAGGGCTATGAGGCGTATGAACTTTTTAGGATAGCCCCTCTTATATTCCTTAAGCGCCTCCTTTAGTTCATCTTTACTTATATTAAATAGGCGGAGGTAATCGTTCCTAAAGAAGAAATAAGCGGCCAATTGAGGTAAGGAACGCCGATGGACGCCTATAGCGGAGTGACCGAAATCTATGAGGTACGCCCTATCGTATACGAACACGTGCTTATGAGCTAAGGATAGCTCCTTATGCCGTACCCCAAGGACGTCTATCTCAAAAGCTATAGCGAGACTCTCTAGGATCACGCGCCTTATTTCTTCATCACTAGCCCCCTTAACCCGCTTATAGAACGGAACTCCGGGAATGTACTCTTCTAAGAGCCCGTTCTCGTTAAATTCGTATACTTTAGGAACCCATTGGACTCCGAAGGAAGAAAGGTAACGTAACGCGATCCGCTCGCGCCATAAGGAAGCTTTAGCTCTTTCGTTTTTGGGAACTTTAAGGACGGATAGACCGTATCTAGAACGTACAAGAAATACCTTAGTGCGCCGGCCTTCCGCCAAAAGCCTCATACTTTCATCTCGAACGGTATCTGCCTATAAGTGTCGAGCATCACGTAATCCACGCTCTTCTCTAGCGCAAGCTTCGCGAACGTGTTATAATCCTTAGCGGTCTTTCTAGTCTCCTCATTGCCGCATATCGGACAGTAAAGCTTCGTGAGCTTACCCGCCATGCTCTCGTCCTTAAGGAGTAACGGATAATTACAACGTCCGCACGTCGCTAATATCACTCCGAAGTCCTCCCCTTCTAGCGTCGCTATGAGCTTCTTATCGTCTATGATCTTAGCGCGCACGAAGTCCCCGACGCGTGCGTAGTGTTCCGCTGATAATATGTCCTCGGGAGGCTTAGCGATCACCGTGAACGGTTGTACGATCCTCCCGTCCAGGTTGTATACCTGTATCTGTATGATCCTCCCGCGGATTATCGAAAGAACGTATCCTACGACTATAGAACCGACGCGCGGTATGGGCGGGCGCTTGAAAGGCTTTACCTTAATCACGTGACCGTCGTCTATTACTATCCCTAAGTATTCGCTCCTGAGCGATTCTCCATCCTTATATACGCCCTCTCCGGGCAGTCTATCGTCCGCTTTTGAGACCTCGTCTCCCGGAAGCACTATACGCATTTTATTTCATGCCGACATCATAGTTTTAACCATGGACATAGCCTCGTTCGTCCTCATTATCCTCGGAATCGTAGCGTACGCCCTGTTCCTATTTCGGCTCATAGTAATATATCCGAAGATATACAAGGAGGGATCCATAATAGAAAAGATAGCACACGCCCTACGGATAGCGTTCCTCTTCTCGTTCGGCACGTGGGTACTCGTGACCGTGTAATTTTTTCACCGATAGCGTAAACGGGAGAGCTTACTCCGAGCGCGCACGACGCGTTTTATTCCCGTGTCTCCGAAGCGTATAACCTTGAACTCGCCACCCCGCTGAGGCCTCTCCTCGATGAGAGAGTTAAACTCCTTCATATCTATTCCGTCCGTCACGAGCTTCTGTCCCCGACGGTCCGGGAACACTTCTATAAGCACCTTCTTCGGATCGTTCACCACCAACGAAGGTATCGGTCCTCCTAGTGGACTTACCACGTTTACTATAGCCGCCTTAATCGCGGGGTCCATAAGAGGCCCGCCTACGGATAATGAATAAGCTGTAGAAGCTAAGGGCGTAGAGATCATAACACCGTCCGCCAACCCCTTCCGATATAATTCACCGTCCGCGTATATGGCGGCCGATATGACTTTTCCGGAGTTCTTCGATGTAATATAATGCTCGTTCACGCACTCGTACCCCAAGAAGCGTATCTTCCTATAAGTAGCTACCCTATATCTACCCGCGAAGAAGCGGTTGATGTATTCGCGATAGTTAGTAACGTCAACCTCGTAGAAAAACCCGACGCGACCGAGTTTTATAGGAAATATTAAGCCCCTAGGATCTCTCTTCATCGCGTGTAAGAACGTCCCGTCTCCGCCTATGATAAACACTAAATCCGCCTTATTAACGTCCGTCTCCTCTAGCGAATACCCCTTCATAATTTCCCTAACGTCCTCGGCTACTTCGAGGGCAAGCTGCGAGTCGGGCCTCGTGAAGATCGCGTAGGTTCTCATGTTATATTGAGCGCGCTATAAGGAAAGTTCATGATTAGCTTGGACTTCGACGTTAGGGCCTTTCTAAACCACGTGACTACGTTCTTAAGGTCGTCGATAGGTAAACGCGTCGCGATCTTCGGACTCTCGGGCGGCTTAGATTCGACCACGGTAGCTTATCTTCTAGCTAGAAGCGTTCCCAAAGAGCGCGTCTTAGCCGTGCTCATGCACGAGGATAAGGACGAAGACTATTATGACGCGTTAGACGTCGTACATAAGCTCGGGATTAATCACGTAAAGAGGTTCCTCAAAGTTCCCGATCGGCTGAGCTCGGACGATAAGGTAACGATGGGGAACGTAAAGGCGAGGCTGAGGATGATAGAGCTCTATCGCTTAGCTAATAAGCTAGGAGGGGTCGTTGTGGGGACGAGTAATAAGAGCGAGCTGATGATCGGATACTTCACGAAGCGGGGCGATGGGGCCGCGGATATATATCCCATAGGTGATCTCTACAAGACTCAAGTGTATAAGCTCGCGGAGTATCTGGGAGTACCGGAAAAGATCATAAAGAAGGAACCCTCCGCGGGATTACGGCCGGGTCAGAAGGACGAGAAGGATATAGGATTAGATTATCGCACCCTAGATCTTATACTCAAGGGGCTCGAGATGTTCTATACTCCTAAGGAGATCTCCGAAGAACTTAACGTGCCCTTAGAGACCGTACTCCGCGTGCGCGATATGGTGATGAAGTCGAGACACAAGAGGCGGAAAAAGATACTTAGGGCTTCGTTACGTTCCCCATCCTTCGATCGGAGGGAACCCGGATATCGAATGCGCACTATCGAGAGCTTAATGGGGCTAGAAACCCTAAGTATAGCGGCGTGGAGGTTATCGAGACAGAGTAACCTCGTTCCGTCGTACGAGTCCTCATAAAGTATGTGATGGTGCCCGTAGATCGAGATCTTCGGCCTTTTTCTCATAATTAGTTGCTCTATGCGTCTATCGCTCCTCTTTAGTCCCCTAATGGGACCGGTATGCGAGAGGAATACGTCGAAAGGATATCCCGCTACGGTTTCTAGCTCTAGGGTAGTATAGTACCCTTCGAACCCTATGGGGCCGTTCTCCACGAGCGTTATTTC
>JAMOTR010000100.1 GCA_027068385.1 Candidatus Heimdallarchaeota archaeon | reverse complement strand
GGTCCAAGCTAAGAAGATCTTCAGGCCTATATACGAGGACCTCTTCGTATCCGCTCGGGTGCAAATGTCTCGCTTTCGCTAGTGTACCGTAACCGACCTTTACGAGCCTGGGCCGCCCCTGCTTCTCTAAACGCATCTTCGAGTCCTTCCCCTTAGGTCTCCTCCGTCCCGTTCTCTGAAGCTTCTTGAACCTCCGCGCTTCTTGGCGTATGAACTTCGGAATCCTCTTCTTTAGGGCCTTACGCTTCCTCACTAGTTTCTTACGCTCCTTTATCACCTCACTCATGAATTCCCACCTCCCGCTTCCGTATGTATACTCCGTCTAGGAACTTACGCTGGTCCTTACGCCTCTTTCCGGTGAGTCTGGTCGCCTGCTCTATGTTCGCGGCCGTCTGAGAAACCGCGTCCTTGTCGATTCCCGTAACCGTCACCACTTCCTTTCCGTCCCGCTTTACCTTCACGCCCGGCAATATCTTAGCCATACGCGGATAGCGTTCTCCGTAGAGGTTCTCTATGTATACGATTCCCTCCTTCTCGTCCACGCGTATCTTCACGGGGAAGTGGGTGTAGTAGATCCTCATATAATAGGTATAGCCCTGGGTGACCCCCGTGATCATGTTGCGTATATGGGCCGCTAAAGTGCCTACGAGAGCCTTAATCTTCTTCCTCTTAGATTCGCCGCGCACGCGAATGACGTCGTCGGTCACGCGATCGATACGTATGAGCTTACCCATGTGAGAGAAGTCCTTCTCTAGCTTTCCTAGGGGTCCTTCCACGGTTACCTTTAATCCCTCCCGAGAGACCTTCACTCCTTCGGGGACCTTGATGTAAGCGGACCGCCCACCATCCTCCCGAGCTACGCGCTTCGTCGTCCTTATCCTCATCTCAGTAGACATAAGCCAACAACCTCCCGCCTATTCCTAAACGTCTCGCTTCTAGATGCGTTAGGATGCCTTTCGAAGTCGTTAAGATCACGAGTCCGATGTCTCTAGCGGGTAGTAGCTTCTTAGCCCGCTCGTCTATTTCCTCCTTCGATACGGGTATGCGCGGCTTAATTACTCCGGCCTTATTGATCCTCCCGGAGAGCTTTACGCGTACTTCTACGGGTCTGTCGTGTTTCTTTATTTCCTCCTCGGGTACGTCGGGGTAATGATATTTATCGCTCCGGTAGATCACCTCGAAGTCCTCTATGTACCCGAAGCGCTTTAGGATGCTTAAGACGTTTAGTACTAGCTTGTCGAAGTTGTATAGAACGACTTCGGGCTTACCTACGCGATCGGCGTTCACGATCGTAGATAAGGCGTTCGCTAGGTGATCTACGCTTACCATAAATCATCACCCTTTAATTCCGGTCTTCTTCCGGCCCATGTCCTTAGCGAGTTCGCGGAAACACTTCGCGCATAAGTATATCCCGTACTTGCGTATCAGACGCCTCGTAGAGCCGCAACGTACGCAACGACGGCTGCGCTTACCCATCTTTAAGTAGAGCTCCTTCGGTTTCTGCCCCGTCGGTCTGTTTACCTCCTCATATAGCTTCTCTATGAATACTCTACCGAACGTAGCCTTCCCCTCGACGACCATGAAAAAGGGATCCCGCCTCGGTGTTTACATCTTTAATTATTCCGATTCAAACCCCTTCGATCCGCTGAGGGAACGCGCTCGAGAGGAAGTATTCGAAACTCATTATGTTTACGTACCGGGTGCACGGTATCTCATAAGGGGAGGTGGGGAGATCGTATAAGGCCTTGAAGGACCTCAAGTGCGTCTCCATGATCTTTTCCTTATCTAGACCTAGGGCCCTAATGTTCTCCGGCACGTCCTCGTCTATTTTTATGGGTATCCTCCTAAACGGGTCCTTCGAGCGCATCACGAGTATAGGATAAGAGCCGAAGGCGAAGCCTAGATAAGCTAGGGGCCTCAAGTATTTCTCGACGTATTCCGCCTCCAGCTCCTTCCGCCGCTTTACTTCCACGATGAACGTCGTATAAAGGGACTTGCTCACGGACTCATCGATCTTAGGAAACGCTATGAAGTCCGGATTATAAAGGGTCTTTCTTCCCCTCTTCTCCTTCACCCTAAATATCGGGGGCCGTATGCTATTCCGAATCTTCGGCTGGGTGTACCCTAATAGATATAGTAATGTTATTCCCACGGCTGATTCTGCCACCGCCCCGAGGTACTCCGAAGGTCTTTCGGGAGGGTTATCGGATACTATGGAGCGATATAACGCGTGATGTACGCGCGGGTCTATAGCCACGTACGATATCTTACCCGTTAACGCGTCCACGTTCTTTATGGGCATTTTTTCCACTATGTCGCTATAAGAGTACGAAGACCGAAGGGGCAAGATGAGGTACGTGTTAATCAGCGGGGCGACTTCGCTTATCTCTTTAGGGGGCGCGTCCCCCTTCCCCATGAGGAAATTCTTTATATCCGTATCTACACGACCTATTCTCTCTATTTCCGTCTTTATGTACTTCATATCATCCATGGGCAACGCGTCCCGCGCATTGTGGAGATAATCATCGTCGTATATTGAGCCGAATGCGTCCACGTCCTTAACGTCCTTGATCACGGGCATGCCCCCCGTAATAAAATATACCGCTAAGGCCTTCCTCAACTTCTCTAAGTCGAACCTCGAGAAGAACTTGAAGTATAACTCGGGCCTCACGTAAGAGTATTTAAAGCCGGAGAGGTCCACGTCGTTCGGTAACGCGTGCTTAGCGAAGCCGAAGTAGTATCCCTTCATCCACCTAACGTTCTCATAAAGGTAGAAGTACACCTGAAGAAACGGCCTAGGGATCGCGTATATGCGGTATGGTTGTACGGTCTTAATACGCGAAACGGGTTTCTTTAGATCCTTAGCGTAATATCTTATGAGGGACCTAAGCACAGTGATGTGATCGGAAGAGTAGCTCGACGTTATGATCACGCGGGCGCGATGTTCGATTACGCGCTTTAAGAACCGCTCCATGAAAGATTCTAGGTACTTGGGGCCGAGCTCGCCTAGTATACGGTTAGCGAATTGTATGTAAGTGAACTCGTCGATGATGACGGGCTTACCCT
>JAMOTR010000099.1 GCA_027068385.1 Candidatus Heimdallarchaeota archaeon | reverse complement strand
GTTGTTGATTACCTCTACGAGTTCGTCCGATAGCGAGCCTAATACCTTTAGAGCCTTATAAAGCTCCGCGAACGCTAGTATTTTACCGATAGGAGGCATGTCCATGCGATATATTAAGCGCTTAAGCGTGTCCAGCTTTAGCGATATCTTATCCTCTAGAGGCACGTGCTTATCCTGGTATACTTTCCTTAAGAGGGCGATGATCGCTAGCGACGGTGAGATCTTATCGGGGAACATCGTATCTATGGATAGATATATGATAACGCGCTCTAGCACGTTTATCACCTTCTCTAGTAACTCTTTATCTACGTATATCTCGCCATAAGCTAGGAGCGCTAGTACGGCCGTACAGATGGATACGGATACCCGTATATGTCTAGCTACTATTCTAGTAGAAATGTACTCATAAACGCTCCTCATCCTTTCGATGTTTATTTCGGAATACGTCTTCGCGAGCTTTATGGCGACTTCTTTAAGCTCCGGAATGAACGCTGAGATGAAGTATAACGACACGGGTAAGCTAGCTACTACATGAGCGAGTTGCTCTATGGGGACACGTCCCGAGGAAACGTACTTCTTGAAGTTCTCGATGTACTCATCGATCGACTCCTTGTATATGCTTAATATATTCTTTAGGAACACGGGGTCGAAGAGGTTATAGTATTCCATCATCAGGGCGAGCACGTTCATGTCGTATATTCCGGGATATACCCGAGTGTAAGAGAGTGCGGGAACGTCCTCGGAGGACATCATCGGGTTTAGGGCGGCGGGTATCGTAGAGGATATTCTCATAGCGTACTTTATGTTCTCCTTTAGGTCCCTAGAGACGTTAGAGAGGAACGTATACTCCATAAACACGTACGCGTAAAGCCGATGAGGTAACGCTTTGAAGTCCTGTTCTATGATACATTCCTTCATCCTACTCCGGGCGCGCTCGATCGCTTTGATGGCGTTCTCCCTATCCTTCTTCAGAGACCGGTTGAGGCCCTCCCCAATAGTTATGAGGCTCTCATACATTTCGCGGAAGAAGGAACCCTCCGGTAACGAATTAGCCGCCGCAGTGTATATCTCAACGTCACCTAGAGGGAAAGCGAACACGGCCGCATCTATCGGGTTCGAGACCCTCTTGAGTATCTCCTCCTTATACTTCGCGGCGAAGTCTATGATGTCTCCGAAGCTCCCTTCCTCGATCATGTACGCGAGTAGCCTACGGAAGAACTCCGCCACCACTTCGTCCTCTACTTTTTCTATCGTTTTACTTAGGAAATCGGGATCTATTATAGGAAAGCTGGGCGGGGAAGCGTAACACAAGAGGGCCGTCTTAATGAACGCCTTCTTTACATCCTCGTCCTCCAGCAAAGGTATCGCGTGCTCTAATACCTTCTTCCGATCAGCATTATAGAACGCCTCCATGATCTCCTCTTTAGGGATCCTCTTGATCGTCTGCTTAATTGTGGAGGCGATGGCCGTGAAGAGGGAGACGCGTTCGAACACGTGTTCCGGTTTTACGAAGTGCTCTCTTTCTATCTTCTTTAATATATTTAGGAGCTCCTGTATCTCCTCAGGCTTTGGGAGCATAGCGTACGCTACGATCCTTAACGCCTCCTCGGCCTCCGGAAGGCGCCCTTCAGCGTTGAGTTGTTTAAAGTATTCCTTCAGGGCGTTTCCGATATTATCGGCTCCTTCATAATCCCCGTCGTGGATAACGATCCCTAAATAATCGCCTTCCTGATAGAACGAGGCGTAGAACTTCTCGTCGATCACCATGAACTTAAGCTTACCCTTACCCACCTGTTGTATCATAGCGGATAGATATGCCGGGTCAATACTCCGCTCTATCCGCCCGGGATGCCGCTCGAATAGCGGTTCGGGAAACGCTACGCTCGTTATTACTACCGAGTAGATCATACTCTAATAAATGACGACCCGGATAAGACTTCATCCTTTGGGGATAGCTAGTCCTCGATCGCTCTATAGAACTCTCTCGGAAATTTAGAGACGTAAGTAAACGCCCCCGAAATCTTATGTAATCGTTCGTCTTAAATTCGGATAACCTACGTAAACGTGTCGTTTACTCTTCAGATAAAAGGTGAATCAAAAGTATAAAAAGGACGTATCGAAGGGGTCGTATGATCCGCGTAGAGGTAAGGAAGATACCCAAGAGGATAATAAGCGTCGACGAGTTAATGGTGGACGACCCGACGGTGTTCGACTTCGTTACTATAAAGATGTTCGACTTCACCCTCAATAGGTGATTTTTACACGATTTTCCCGGAGCCGTAACCCGTAGATGAGCGTGTGGGTGGCTTTCTTTAAGTACCTCTTCGGGTCCCTCGTGAACTCGAACTTCAAGTCCTCGCCTACGTTCCTTAAGCGCTCCTTGAGCTCGTCCTTCGTAAGCTTTAGCCTGAGCCGCACGTATACGTTCGGCTTGCCCATCATCGCCATATCCCTAGAGAACGATAGAACGAACGCCTCGTACTCGTCCATATCGAGGTTCAACTCGTGCTCCACCTGTTGATGTATGAGCTCCTTAAGCGTGCTCTCTCCCTCGCCCCGAGGAGCCGATACGGCCCCCTCGCACGAAATAGAATACATGAACTTGCCGATAGCGAGCTCCGCTCCCCTCTTAGATATAACGAAGTATCCGTCCTTCGTCGTGGCTATGCATCTTACGCCCAAATGATTAGGGAGCCTCGAGGATTCTAGCGGGACGATTCCGGAATCGTACACGAGCGGCCTTATGATATCACGGAGGCGCTTCTTTCCTATCCTTATGCCGGGCGAAAAGTGGAACACGTACGAATATAAGTAGGGAACGCGCTCCATTACTATTTCATCGCCCCATGAACGCACGCGGGCCTTCATATAATACCGAGTAGCGATCCCGTCCTCCTTAGCCATCGCCTTAAGGTCCTCCCGAAACGGCTCTACCATCTCTATGAGGTCCCTCGGGATGTACGTGCTGTCCACGAACGAACACTTAACCTTATGAGGCGTCCCTTAGCTTTCCGTCGATCTCTTCAACTTCCGGTACTTCTATGCCGAAGCATTCCGTAATGGCCCCGTAGCGTTTCCGGA
>JAMOTR010000098.1 GCA_027068385.1 Candidatus Heimdallarchaeota archaeon | reverse complement strand
CCACGTACTCCACCTTGCCGCGATTCATCACGACGAGGGTGTCCGTGATGTCCACCAAGGCGTTTGGGTCGTGCGTTACGATCACGAATGGTTTCCTTTTACTCTCCTCGCGTATAATTTCGAGGATCGTGAGCTTAGATTCGAAGTCGCATCCCGCGAACGGCTCGTCCCGGAAGTATGCGTCCGGATCCAAAGCGAGCGTCCTAGCGATTAAGAGCCTCTGTCTCTCCCCTCCCGAGAGCCCGTTCACGAGGTCGAAGGCCTTATGTTGAAGCTTCACGCGCTCCAGGGCTTTCCGTATTTTCTCCTCGTCATCCGTAAGAAGCCTCATTACATCTATCACGCGCATCGGTATGTTCCGCTTGAGGTAATCCCTCTGAGGAGCATATCCGGGAACGGAATAGTTACGCTTTATGATCCCCTCCTGAGGCTTCATGCGCCCCACTAATATTCTCAAGAGGGTGCTCTTTCCGGATCCGTTCGGGCCTATAATCACGGAAACTCCCTCGGGTAAAGATAAACGATCGATAAACAGCTCAAAATTACCCTTTCTTAATCTTACTCCCCTTAGCTCTGCTAACATACACGTCCTTTAGGGCGAGGTAGAGTAAACAGATTACGAGTATGATCGGGATCGCGTAATCGGAGAAGCTCGTTCCGCTCGTTTTATGAGGGATAGATATAACGCTCACGGACGCTCCTATGATCACGGCCGCGGCCTTCATGAGCTCGCTTAGAGGATCATCGGAGAACGTCTCTACGTAGAATACCGGGACTCCATTTTCTTCGGCTATACCTAATATCGCTGAGTCCACGGAAGTGCCCTTAGATTCTATGAAGCTCACGATGGGTCTATCCGAGGATACGCGCTTCGATCCGGGCATTATTGGGCCTATAGGAGTGACGTTGAACGTGAGACACATATAAGATATAAGAGGGAACGAGGCGACGACGGATCCTTTAGGTAGATCGGAAAGCGATGAGACGAACTCATGAAGCCTCTCTACGTATTCATGAGCGTTCTTATGGACCGTCTCGTTCAGCCGCGGGAATTGCTCCCCGAGGTAATCCGCGATCATGAACGTGATCCTTTCGAGATCATAGTCATAGAACCGCATCCCGTGAGGACCCCGGGAGGAGTTTATCCATAGACCGTATTCGGACGCGTGGTCGAGTATCAAGAGCGCGTCTTCCTTATGCGGGAGCTCCGTTAAGAACTCCTCCGCGCCTATAGCTATCATCGCTGACGCTCTTTCTACAGCATCGATGTCCTTCGAGGTCACGACGTACGTGTGTACCCGAACGCCCTTAGGAGTGATGCTGTATACTTCTACGGCACCGTTCGTGAGCTCCTCGACGAGGGGAGCGAAAGGATATATCGTTACTACCACTAAAGGCTTCGTCTGTATCGGTACGAAAAATAAGAGAAACGAGATCCGAAGTACTTTATAGAGCGTTCCCATGCTACGAGTAGTAAGATCCCTAAGAGTATAAACGCTATTCCTAGAGCCCTCTCTTTAACGTCGTGCATCGCTATGTAATATAAGCCCGTGGTGAGCGCGAGTATCGTGAAGAACCCTATTAAGCCTATGATCGCGAGTATAGCGTACGTCCTCCTCATACGTAGAACACCCCCACGATGATCCCTAAGAGCAACGAGAAGAGGAAGAAGAAGACGTAGTAGCGTATGATATCCGTCTCAGAAGCCTCGCCCGAAGTGGACACCATAAGCCGCACGAGCGTCGCGGGCCTTCCCTTAACGAGGGGATTCGCGCGCATCTTATAGGTCTTCTCATCTATCTCCACGAGCGGGGGCGCTTCCTTCCTAGTCTTTAGCCCTACGGAAGACACGAAGGCCCGGCCGTTCGTGATTATGGGTATCGAGACGACGAGCGTCGGGAGTATGATCCCTCCGCACAAGGCTACCGTAAAGACCATGGATCCCATCACGAAGTCACCCACGTCACCGTTGAACGCGTGTGCGGGATAGAGGTTAAACGGAAGATACGCGAGGACGATGAGGAGGAAGGCGAGGGCGAGTAAATAGTAATCGTTGTTCATGAGCTTAAGTAATACCGTCTGATACGCTAGTATCATAGCGGTGCCGAAGACGGCTACGGTGTTCATCGAGTCGATCATGTTCGTGGCGTTCGCGTATACCGCGTACCCAGCGGGGACCGCTACCTTCATCAAGCTCTCCGCCCTCACTTTACCTAATAGCGTATCGATGTAATAGGGGGAGGCCTTAAGCGCGGGTATTCCGGCTAGAAACGTGAGCAACGGCTTCGTCTTCGGACCTAACTCTACGAAATCGTCTATGAGACCCACGAGGCCTACGAGGAATATCGTTAAGGCGAACCGCTCTATCCCGGGGTAGAGGTCCTTAAGGGCCCGCATAACGTATAGCGAGCCTATCCGCATGCCGACGCCCGCGGACTCCGGAATCATCCTCCTATCTTTCTTATGTATGTCCCTGCCCACGTGACCTATACGCCTCGCTATGAACGTCCGTAAGAGCGTGGTGAAGAACGTTATAAAAACTCCTATAATAAGCTCAAGCATTTCTCGACCACATCGGGGAGCTTATCATACTTTTGTAAAGACGGCTTCTCGGAAGATTCCGATTTCTCCAGAGCCTTTTCTAGAGCCTCTATTAAATTGCGCCTCCCGTCTATTATCGGGAACCCCTCTTTTACGAGCCGCTTCGTGCTATCTAACCGATAATGCGTGACGATAGCCGGGACGCCTTGAAGCGAGGCCTCCTTCGCGAGCGTTCCTCCGGCCGATACTACGAACCTCGCGTGCCTTATTAAATAAGGCATGTTCACGAGCCTATCGAGCGTATATACTCCGTCCTTATTTACTATCTCCTCCGGATACCTAGAGTATAATAGGACGTTTAACCCGTTCTCGCGCGCGAACGAGTATACGGTCTCGAACGTCTCGCGGAACTCCGCTAGGCTCCCCTTAGCGTAAGAGGACTTCCGCTCAGCGTAACGGAAGACGATGAACGGGGAGATCTCCTTAATTAATTTCTTAGCCTCCTCGAGCGGCCTCCCGGGCATGAGCTCCTCAGCTATCTCGACGT
>JAMOTR010000097.1 GCA_027068385.1 Candidatus Heimdallarchaeota archaeon | reverse complement strand
ACCGTCCTTATATGGAGGCTCTAAAGGGACGAACTCAGGCGCGTGTACGAGTCCTCCGGCCGCCTCTATCTCCTCTAAGTTCTTTATGATCTCATGATACCGCCGCGGCTTGTCCGTGTATTTATGAGTGAGCGTGGCCTCCTTCTCGTAAAGCCTCTTGAAGCGTATCCTATGTAGCAGTTGCTTCGATATCATTCCGAGCATGTCGTCCCTCTTTGAGATTTCCTTAATAAGCGATAAGAACCGCACGTCGTCGTAATTTACGAGCTTATCGGGATCGTCGCGCACCTCTTCTACGGTAGGATATGGATACTCCTCATTCACCTCATACATGAGCCTCGCGGCGGCTACGGAGAACGCGGCCGAGGTTTTATGCATATATACCTGTAGATACATCTGAAACCTCGCTAACACGAAGCTCTGTAGCGCATAACGAGCCTTATTAAGTACCCCTAAGTCCTCCCCGATCGCCACTAGCCCTTGTATCACGCGTTCTATGTCGAATTGTCCGTATTTTACGCCACAATAGTAGCTATCTCTAAGGAGGTAATCCATACGATCCGCGTCGAGCTCGCTCGAAATGATATTGTGACTAAGCCCCTCTTCTCTAAGTATATCTATGAACTCCCGCCCGCGTCCTTCTAAGACGGCCTCCGTATAAGCCTCGTGCCTCACGTTATACGCGCGGATGAGGAACATCTCCAGCGTGTGGCTCATCGGGGTATGACCCACGTCGTGCGTGAGCGCGGCTAAGCGTATGTGTTTCTTCGGTAGCCCCTTAATCCCTTTAGACTCAAGGCTCTCTACCATACGCGAAGCCACGCTAAGGACGCCTAAGGAATGAGAAAAACGGTCGTGGACCGCCCCCGGGTACACGTAGTGATCGAATCCGAGTTGTTTTATACGACGTAGCCTCTGAACTAGAGGGTCTTGAAGAACCTCGAGCTCGTCGTCGTGAACGATAATAAAGCCGTGTATAGGATCGCGTATCCGCTTCATTTTTTCTTCCTCTTACTACTCTTTAGAGACTCCAACATCGCTAATCCTTTCGAGCCTTGACTCAGTAAGACCATCGGCTTTAGTCCTTTAATTACGTCTAGTAGCCGCTTCACCCTCGGATTCCTCTTATAGTCCTTGAGTCTCACGTAAGCGTCGTCCATGATCCTTATCGCCACGCCCGGGTCTATCTTCATAGCCGTCTCTATAGCTAAGCGGTAAGCCGATACTAGGAGATCTATATTCTCCGTTCTTAACGCCTTTAACGCCTCCTCTAAGGCCATTTCATATTCCTTAGATTCGTACAATTGTATGCCGCGTATGATGTGAGCCTCAGACTTCACGAGCTCCTTAAATCCTTCCGAGACGTCCGCTTTTTCTAACGCCTCTAATAGCTCCATTACCCTCGCGTGGTCCTCGCGCGCTTCCTCGAGCCTAGCTATGATCTCGAGCGCGGTCCCTTTATAGTTATTTATGATCCTCGCGCGCAGCTCCTTGTCCTTCCTATTTATCGCGAACCTCGCTACGTCCCCCTTAAAGCCTAGGTCCTTATCAGAGAAGAACGCGATCACGGCTTCGCCTTTCTCCGAGACCTTCCCCTCTATGAACCTTTCATATAGTATATCCAACGCGTTCCTCACCTCATGCGCGTCCACGAACGAGAACGTCCCGTATAGTAATCCCCTCCGCATAATCTCCTCTAGCGTTTCGTAATCCTCCGCCGCTATAGCGGCCGCTACGGCATGAACGAACGCCACCGGGCTCCTTAAGTCGAGGTTTAGGAGCTCTTTAGTGTCGTATTCTCCCCCGAATAGCCTAGCCTTATACGCCTTAGCGCGCTCTAAGAACGCGATGTTATCGGGATCCTTAGAACCCTTTAGGGCCTCTATCAAAGCGTCCAAGTATTCCCTCGACCCTTCCTTATCGCCCCTTTTATAAGCGTCTATGCTCAATATCCGAAGACTTTGCGCTATAATCTTCCTCACGAGCTCGTCGTCCTTCCGATCATCGGGTAACGTCCTTATCGCTTCTTCGGCTATCTGAGCTGCCCTATGAATGTCCGAGAAGCTCAACACTTTAGCGTATATGGACAACGCGTAGGCCTTCGACACGCGTTCCTCATCGCTTTTTGGTACCCAATAAGTGAGCTCGTAAACGCCCGAAGCGTCGAGATTAAGGATCTTTTTAGCGATCCTCTGAGCCTTCTCCCGACCTTCCATAAATTAGCTATTTAAGAGTGATGCAAAAATCATCCCTTTATGACCGTACAAGGTACCTCTTTTCCGGATAAGAGAGCGTGTAAGCGCCCGGGGACGAGCAAGTTTATGATATAAACGGGGATCCCTTCTGAAGCTACCTCAGCCGCTATTCTTAACTTCCCCGCCATGCCTCCCGTGACGTCCGAAGCCTCGATGTCCTCCGCGATCTTTAAGGCCTCTTCGGGAGTGAGTTCTTCCACTAGTTCACCGTCCTTAAGGACGCCGTCTACGTTCACTCCGTATATCAACGCCTTCGCTCCCATTTCCTTCGCTACTATAGCCGCAGAAACGTCTCCGGATACTATCCCGAATCCCCTCTTTACGTCAAACGCACCGTCGGGCGGAATTAGAGGAACGAGACCAACGCGTATGAACCCTTTAAGCGGCTCCAAGTTCCGCTCCTTTGGGCTTCCGTCATCAAGGATCATAAACGACGACGGGTGAAACGGGAATACGGGTACGTTAGCTTTAATCAGAGCGGATTGTATGCGTGACGTGAGCTCGTTCATCTTATATTTTAATAACGCGGCGATCGTGAGTTGAGAGGCTTCTTTATACCCTTCATGTATAGCATACTTAGCCGCAAGTTGATGGCCGAAGGAACCGGCCCCGTGGACTAAGATGAGGTTAGGAAGAGCCGGCTCTATCTCCATGGGTATCCTATCGATTACTTCCTCGCGCATCTTAAAGGGCTCGTTCTTTACGGTTATAGCGGATCCTCCCAACTTTATTACATACATCCTTTTATAACGTCCGAGGTATAAATACGAATTCTGAACTCCTGATCCTCGTTATAAACATCTATCCGGAGGCTTTGAATGGAGAACGACCCCTTACCGAGGCTTATAATAGGGATGGTGGGCCACGTGGACCACGGTAAATCTACGCTCACGGAGGCGTTAACGGGTAAATTCCCCGATACGTATTCGGATGAGTTGAAGAGGGGTATCACGATACGCCTCGGGTACGCATATTACCAGGCGATGAGGTGTAAGGAATGCGGGCGTTATACCACTAACGCTTTAGCTAAAACGGGAAGATGCCCGTATTGTGGGGGAGAACTAGAGAAGCTACGTAAGATAAGCATCCTGGACGCGCCTGGACACGAGGCTTTACTCACCGTAATGCTCTCCGGCGCCTCACTAATAGACGGGGCCGTAATGGTAATAGCCGCGAACGAGCCGTGTCCTAGGCCTCAGACGCGTGAGCATATGATAGCCTTAAACGCTATAGGAGTAAAACACATCGTAGTCGCCCAGAATAAGATCGAGCTCGTCACGGACGAGGAAGCGATAAAGCAGCGGCATGATATCAAGAGGTTCCTCGAGGAATACGGGGTGAAGGACGCTCCGATAATACCTATATCGGCTATTCACAAGGCTAACATAGACGTTCTCGTAGAGGCGATAGAGAAGTTCATACCGGAGCCCGAACGCGACCTTAAGAGTCCCGCGTTGATGTATATCGTACGTAGCTTCGACGTGAATAAGCCGGGAACGGAGATCGATAGGCTTAAAGGAGGGGTAGTAGGAGGGGCACTAACGCGTGGCGTGCTTAGGGTAGGAGACGAGATAGAGATCGTTCCTGGGCTCATAAAGAGGACGTCTACCGGAGTGAAGACGATACCCTTAAGGTCGAAGATAGCCTCCTTAGCGCGGGAAGGCGGGAAGCTAGAGCGGGCTAGGCCCGGTGCCTTAATAGCCGTAGGTACCTATTTAGATCCGCGGCTTACGAAGGGAGATAGACTTATCGGTAACGTCTTAGCGCCCGTAAACGAGACGCCTCCGCTCGTGAAGACCATAGAGGCCGAAGTGGAGCTCTTCGAATACGTAGTCGGTACGGATCAGACGATAAAGGTAGAGCCTCTAAGGAAGGGAGAGATGATACAGGTAATATTGGGACCGGCACCGAGACCCGCGGTGGTAAGGGACATAAAGGACGGGATCGCTACGATCGAGCTAGCTCGGGAGGCTGTGGCGGAGGAGGGACGGAGATTAACGATATCGCGTAAGATAAGCGACCGTCGGCGCCTAATAGGCTACGGTGTGGTAAAGAGTATATAAAAAGTTTTTCACCTCATTAAGTAAATAGCCATTACCAGGGCATATATAGCTATCGCCTCGGCTAAGATCACTACGACGAGCATCGGTATGAATGCCCTATCGTTTTCCGCTAATCCTAGGGACATTCCCGATCCTGCCGCCCCTATAGCTACGCCCGCTCCTAACGTTCCCAGGCCGAAGATGAGGCCCGCGGTGAAGATCTTATCGGCCGCGATTCCCGCGTCTATAGCCCTTAGGCCGAACATCATGAACACGATGGCGTATATTCCGATAGCCTCGGCTAATAGTAGGGGTATGATTCCCTTAATCCGGCTCTCGGGCTTCTTAGCTGAGAATCCTCCATAAGCCGTGGAAGTTAGGACTATTCCTATACTGGCTCCCATAACTCCTAATCCCGCTCCTACAGCTATGCCGATCCGAGCTATATCCATGCATTTGGACGATAATTGTAACATTATCCTTTCCGCTTACGAAACGCTGTTCGAGCAAAACTAAATACTTCTAACAGGGGCCTTCCGATGAATGGGTAAGAAAGAGGACGTAGGTTTCAAGCTCGATATAGCCGATCCCGAGACCGGGAAGACGTACTCCGTCCTAGTACCTAAAAATAAGATGTACCTCCTTATAGGGAAACGCATAGGCGAAAAGGTGCCCGGAGACTACTTCGGACTCCCCGGATATATGCTCAAAATCACCGGAGGCTCCGACCGCGACGGGTTCCCCATGACTAAGAAGTTCCTCGGGCCCGAAAGGCGTAGGATCATGCTTATAGCCGGAGAACCCGGATTCCGTAAGATCATCATCAAGCACAAGAACCGTAAGAGTAAGAAAACGAAGCCGTTCAAGAAGAAGCCGCGTTTCTTAAGGAAGCGTCGTAGCGTTCGCGGTATGACGATTTCCGAGGCGACGTATCAAATAAACATGGTCATAATTCGCAAGGGATCCATACCGATCGAGGAGCTCCTTAAGAAGGAGAGCGCTTGATTTTTAGTGGGAGTAAGCAAAGTGATCATTAAAGCTCTCGGGATGGCTATAGCGGTCCCATTCTCCTTTATGGTGGCTCAGGTCGGACTATATGAAGGTATAAGGTCCTATAATTTACCCATAAAGTCGCTATACGACGGACATCCTCATTATTTCGTAGATTACGCTAGGCGGAGCATAAAATACCCGAGCGATTTGATAAACTTCATAGTCCTCGCGGCCATACGGTTCTCAGCGGCTTACATACTAGTGCGCGCTCGCGGTAAGAGAGGAATAGGGGAAGCGTTAGCGGTGCCGTTCTTGACGCGGGCGTTCCTCATATTATATGTAGCAATACGGGGAGAAAGCGCGATCGTCATAAGCGTTCCCGAGGACCTCATAGTACCATCCGTAGGTTTCCTCGGCGGGCTTGTATCCGTCGCTAAGAGAACGCTAAGTAAGCCTAAGCCGCTGTTCCAGAAGCTCAAGGAGGCGGGCTTTAAGTTCGAACCCCACCGGCTCGCTCACGTAGAACCTCCCGTTAAGTGCCCCTATTGTGGAGCTACTATACACTCTAACGCGGACGTATGTCGGAAGTGTGGTAGGAGTTTAAAGGAGTTCTACGTAGAAAAAATCCCCAAAGAGCTTCGTAAGTATGCTTTTTCCCGAATATCCCTCCGCGTATAAGGCTCTAGGGGGACGAGGGACATTATTATGAATATGATCATAGCGATAAGCATACCTAAGCGCATGAGGTCCTTAGCCTTCCTAAGCCTCTCGCGGTCCGTGGTTTTTAGAACGATCGCGGTAGCGTACAAGAGGATTACGTCGGTCGTGGGGATTACGGCATAATAAATAGGGTTCACCGGGTAATAAAGCGGCAATACTACGCTTATTACAACGGCCGCGAGCACGAATAGCGCTCCAAGTATCTGAGCGCTCCTAATTCCAAACACCACGGCTATCGTCTTCACGCCCCCGACCCTATCCCCCTCGACGTCGATGATTCCTTTCGTTACTTCCCTACCTAAGTTTGATAAGAAGGCCATGATCGCTATAGCTAAGAGTAGGTCGTTCACCTTGAGCCCTAACGCGAGAGCGCCGTATATGAACGGGGCAGCGAGAGAGTAGCTTACGATAAGGTTCCCCAAGAACCCGGACCTCTTTAGCTTAGCGTTGTAGATGATGTCTAAGATGAGGGTAAAAGTAGCGAAGATTCCGGCTAAGAGGTTCTGAAGGAACGCTAGTAAGATAGCTATTCCGACTCCGAGTATTCCAATCATCAACGCTCCTCTAGCGCTTATAGCTCCACACGGTATGGGTCTCCGAGGCGCGTTGATCTTGTCTATCTCAGCGTCGAAGTAATCGTTTAGAGCCATAATTCCGGCCGATGCGAAGAAGCCCACGAGGAACCCTAAGATAACGTGTTTTATGGGAGGAACGCCCGCATACGCTATTACCTCACCGACGATCATCCCTAAGCCCACCATCACGCTGTTTAACGGCCTTATGAGGGAGAGTTTTGAACACCTCGACACGATATACTCATGTATAAGACTAATTTTGTTGCTCATACATCCACATGCTCGTAGGCTTACCCTCGGGCGCGTTTCACACGATGAGTTCTGGAGTTCAGCAGATCATGAGATCGATAGATAAGATAAAAGAGCTCGGGTTCAACCTCGTAGAACTACACGCGGACGTGGAAGCCTTCTACCCTAAGCGCCTGCGTACCGTAGCGATGAACGCGGATCTAAGCTTCAACTATACCGTTCACATGCCCTTCGTAGACGTGAGCTTAGGATCACCTATAAAAGAAATTAGAGAGGCGTCGGAGAGAATCGTACAGCGCGTCGTCGAATCCGTGAGCGCGTTCGATCCTATACATTATGTAATGCATCCGCTAAACCTAGCCGAGGAGAGAGCGTTCATGACCATGTTCGATCAAAGGGTACTCGAAGAGATAGAGGAGATTACGCTAGAGATGCACGAGATCGTAGGGGATTACGTGGGAGTCCATCATAAAGTTCTACTAGAAAACATGGAGCGGCTTCCCATAGAGCGGCGGATGAAATACCTAGAGGATTACGGTTATTACGGGTGTTTCGACGTAGGTCATGCCGTTCTTCAAGGATATGACCCGATAGACGTGCTCGAACGCGTCGGAAAATACATCCGCGAGATACATCTGCACGACGTGATAAAATTTAGGAACGCTCACGTTGAGGTGAAGATCGATCATTTACCTCCGGGAGTAGGAATAGTATCCGTGGGAGAAGTGATAGAAAAGGCGCGCGAACTCAACGTTCCCGTGATCGTAATAGAAGTGTATAACCCTAAGTACGCCACGATGGCCTCGGAGCGGGCGAAAAAACATGGACTCATCCGAAGAGCATGCGGAACTTAAGATAACTCAAAGCGGCCTCGCGCTTTTTATCGTCCTTGATTTTCTCCGCCATGTGCTTAGATTCCTTAAACCTATGTACCCTCGCGAACATCTCGGAGGCCTTCATGAGTTGCGCGTCGTCCATCTCATCGGCCTCTTGAAGTATCTTCTCGAAGTACTCTTCCGGATTAGCGTCGAGGTCTATGCGAGAGTCCACTTGGTGTAGATAATTCCGGCGCCTCCGATATGGATCTACACGAGAGGCTATCTCATTAGCCCTCTTTAACGCCTCTAAAGCGGCTTCGCGACGTTCCTCGTATCCCTCGACGTCCTTTAAGTCTCCCCAGAGTATTCCTACGAACTTAGCGAAGGCCCGATAGTAGATCATACGCGTGACCTCATCCTTCTCCGTCTCTATCCTCTCTAATTCCTCCCAAAAGCCCCCCTCATTTATCGCCCTTATCATCCTCAAAGCCCGCTCTGGAGGAGCTTCCATAGATCCTTCTTCCGAAGATCGTGAAAATTCTGAACGTTATCCCGCGATGTACAGGCCTTATAGCTCCGGGTTTTAGAGATAGGTCGCGGACTATCGATTCCCTCGCGAAGATGTCTATGAAGCCGAGCTCTAGTAATTTTAGATACACTTTCTCTACTTGGTTATAAGTAGGCACGAGCACGCATATCCGTCCACCGGGTTTGAGAGTTTCGTGTATGTGCTCCAACACTTCCCGGGGAGAGGGCATGTCGAGAACGATAGCGTCCACGCTTACGTTTAGACTCTTAAACTCCCTCACATCCGCGTTAAAGGCCTTCCGGGATCCGGGGCGGGCGAGCGCCCTTAAGTTCTTAACGGCCCTCTTATAGTGTTCTTCGCGCACCTCATAAGTATATAAGAAGCCCGCGTGCCGCGTGATATAAGAAGCTAAGAATCCGCTCCCCGTTCCCGCCTCTAACACTACCTTATTAGGTCTTATGTCCGCGAACGTTATGATCGTTCCCCGATCCTCCGGGTATATTATTTGAGTCGCGTAGCGAAACTTCTTCGGCTGATATGCGGCTTCCCGGAGAGATAGGGGAGAAACGGCTAGGAACGTATTAGGTATGTATGAGCCCACATATTTTTCCGCTAACTCACGCGATATCCGACCGTAACTCGTGTTCGTTCCATCCTCGTCCTCCCTTATCACCCGCTTTCTTCCCCTCTTTACGTCTATTAGTATTAAGTGCATTGAATTAAACGAGAAGGAACTTCTAGTATGACTCTTCGTGAAAGGAACTTAATACCTCAGAAATACCTTTCCGTATGCTTCCACCGATCATAAAGATGATCTTTGCCGGAGAGGCGGGGGTAGGTAAATCCTCCCTAGTAAGGCGTTTAACACAAGGAACGTTTCAAGAGAGGTATATAAGATCTATCGACGTTCGCGTCTATATGGTTAAATATAAGGTTGGAAACCGCACGATTTTAATCGGTCTACGGGATCCTATGGGACATAGGCCGATCTTGCCTTATGTTCGTCCCTATATGGAGGGAGCTCATGCCGCTATACTCACGTTTGATATTCATAGGCCCCATACGCTATACGAGCTAGGATACCGGGTCACTACCTTCCTCACTATGGCCGGAAAGAAGCCTATGATCCTAGTAGGAAATAAGAAGGACTTAAGGAACGAGGTAGAATACTACGTTACTACCGAAGAGGGTAAGGAGTTCGCGAACGAACTCTCTAAGATATTAGATATGGAGGTGCCGTACCTAGAAGTGAGCGCGAAGACCGGAGAGAACGTAGACGCGATCATACCGACCGCGTTAGGATTGCTCACAAAAATGCTCAGTCCTCATCAACAACGAGGTAGCGTTTTTCTTTTACGAGCTTTACGCTCGTCCCCTCTAGATATAGTACCCCGCGCACCTCCATCTTCATAAGCGTCCGTAAGAAATGTGACCGGGACACTTCGTATCCCGCCTCCTTGACCATGGACCGAAGCGTCTTGATATCCAACACGCCCCCGGAAGAAGGATCCACGAGCTTCAAGTAAATATAAGTGTCGAGCGGGAGCGTCCCGCGAATATATTTTTTAAAAACCCTCTCGTTAATCACGTCGTCCACGTCGATCATGTCGTATACGGGAGCTCGCTTTCTATCTTGCTACCTATCTGACCGCGACGACGTAATATCGTCTGTACCTTCTCGTAGTACTTGATCATCTCCTCCGTTAAGCTCGGGGGAACTACGCGAAGAGCCTCTTCGAAGTGACGCATGTACACCTTCGTGGCTTTTATGTTCTCACGTAACGCGGTCATTACGGCTTCACGTACTAACGCCTCAAGGTCGGCTCCCGTATAATATTCGGTCCTCTCAGCGAGCTCTTCGAGATCCACGTCCTCAGCTAAGGGAACGTTACGCGTATGTATCTCTAGTATTTTCTTGCGCGCCTCCTTATCCGGAGGTCCTACGTAGATGATCCTATCGAAGCGTCCGGGCCTTAATAGCGCGGGATCTAGTATGTCGGGCCTGTTCGTAGCCGCGATCACGATCACCTTATTGAGCGACTGTATTCCGTCCATCTCCGTAAGTAGCTGCGATAGCACGCGATCGGAGACGCCAGAATCCCCTATGTGCATCCCGCGCCTCGGGGCTATAGCGTCGATCTCGTCGAAGAAGATTACGGTAGGGGCAGCCATGCGGGCCTTGCGGAATATCTCACGTATCATGCGCTCCGACTCTCCTACCCGCTTGGAGAGCACTTCCGGCCCGCGAACGGCTATGAAGTTAGCCCCGGATTCGGTCGCCACGGCCTTAGCTAATAGGGTCTTACCACACCCGGGAGGTCCATATAGGAGTATTCCCTTCGGGGGTTCTATTCCCATGCGCTCGAACACTTCGGGATACTTTAGGGGCCGTTCCACGCTTTCCTTAAGTTGCTGCTTCACGTCCTCAAGACCGCCTATGTCCTCCCGACGTACCTTCGGGATTTCTATGAACACTTCGCGTAACGCTGATGGCCTTACGCTCCTTAGGGCCTCCTGGAAGTCCGCCATCGTTACTTTAATCTTATCTAAGATCTCCGGAGGTACGGGCTGATCCTCATACTTATTAATCTCAGGCAAATGACGTCTAATAGCGGCCATAGCGGCTTCGCGTACTAACGCCGCTAGGTCGGCTCCGGTATAACCGTGAGTCACGTCCGCAAGTTTATCTAAGTCCACGTCGTCCGCTAGAGGGACGTTACGCGTGTGTATCTCTAATATCTGCTTCCTCCCGTCACGGTTCGGAACGGGAACTTCGATCTCGCGATCGAAGCGTCCGGGGCGCCTTAGAGCGGGGTCTATGTCGTCCGGTCTATTCGTGGCGGCCATCACTATCACCTGTCCGCGCTCCTGTATCCCGTCCATGAGGCTCAATAGCTGAGCGACTACGCGTTTCTCCACCTCACCGAACACCTCAGAGCGCTTCGGGGCTATAGCGTCGATTTCGTCTATAAATATTATAGCGGGAGCGTTGCGCTTCGCCTCATCGAAGATCTTCCTGAGCCTCTGCTCGGGCTCCCCATAGAACTTACCCATGATCTCCGGCCCGTTCACCGAGATGAAGTAGGCGTCCGTCTCCGTCGCCACGGCCTTAGCTAATAGGGTCTTACCACACCCGGGAGGTCCATATAGGAGTATTCCCTTGGGCGGATCGATGCCTAAGCGTTTGAAGATCTCCGGATGCTTTAAGGGAAGCTCAACGAGCTCGCGTATCTTTTGTATCACGTCGTCAAGCCCCCCTATATCATCGTACGTAACTACCTTCTCTAGGGATACGGTACGCGAGATGAGCTTCACCTTCGTATCGTCCGTGATGAGGACCACGCCCTCGCTCATGGTTGAAGGCGTCGTACGTAACACGCGTACCTTAAAGTTAGAGGAGATCTCTAGGAAGTTCCCCTCGACGACGGGTACGCCTATGATCTTCGTGTGAATAGTCTTAGGGGTGAACCTATGAGGTAACTTAGACGCCCTTACCGGAGCGATGATGACGCGCTTAGCCGGCACTACGCGGGCTCTGCGTATGATTACTTTATCTCCCGCCTTTACACCCGCGTTCATCTGTACGATCTTATTCATATACACGTAGTTGAACGGTGATTCCTTGGAGGAGGCTATGACCTTAGCGGCCGCGCGCGATTTACCTATAATTTCTACTATGTCCCCCGTTGAGAGTCCTAAGGCCTTCATCACCTCCGGGTGTATCTTCACAGCATAGCGCTCTCCCCTTATGTACCCGTCCGTGACCACTAACGTCGCGTACTTATTATCCCCCTCGCCCTTAACGACCTCTTCTACGCTCTTAGGCGACTCCACCGGCTCCTCTTCTATCGGGATCTCAACCCACTCTACATCCTCCTCATCCTCATCATCAAAGTAATCTATATCTATGTCCTCGTCATCATCATCCCGAGGGAACATCATCACCACCTCCTATAAGGAGGGTTATAAATCGAAGCGCAAAAAGGCTTTCTCAAAGATTCGGTTTTATCACGCTCTTTTTCTTCTTTTTACCTTTAGATATCCCACCGCCACGATGTAAGTCTCCGCGCTCTCGCTTCTGGAGGCCTTCGGCTTAAAGAGCTTTACGAACTTAAATTCTCTCCTCATCCCCTTCACTATATCCTCCACGTCCTCACCGTAAAACACCTTAGACACGAACGCACCTCCCGGCTTAAGCACGCGCTTAGCTATCTCATAAGCGTCCAAAACGAGCCTAAGTTGTCTCGCTTGATCCCGAGAATAATGGCCCGAAGAGTTCGGGGCGAGGTCTGAGAGGACGAGATCGAACTTTCCTAAACTTTCTACGTCAAGTTCCCTTATGTCCGAACGTATAAAGCGAACGTTACGAGCGCGATATCTTAAGGGCCTTATATCCACGGCTACGACCTCTCCTTTATCCCCTACGAGCTCGCTTAGTACTTGAGTCCGTCCGCCTGGGGAGGCGCCTAAATCTAAGCACCTCATACCCGGCTTGATGAGCTTAAAACGCTCGTTTATCTGAATAAGCTTATAAGCGGCTCTTGAGAGATAACCTTCCTCTTTAGCCTTCCTCCACCAAAAGTCGCGCTTACGCTTTATATAACGACGGAAATCCTTGGGCATTTAAGATAGTAATAAAGTGGAAAATAAGTCCGAAGACCCCTTAAGTATGATATCAGCTCCGACGGTAGCGAACATAGTACGGAACGCCGCTTATACGATCTATCGTCAGCAACGCATTCACGAACCGGCCGTATTACGGCTCGAGCATTCACTACGTACGGGCCCTCTAGTGAAGACGGAATTCGATGGTTTATCAATAGAGCATAATAAAATAGTAGTCTCCGAGGTTAAGAAGAGGTACCAGGAGTATGATTCTTCGAGGCTTAAAGAGGAGCTATCGGAGATCATAAAGGAATTTAAGAAGCGCGTCGACCTCATAAAGCGCTACGCTAATAAGAGGATCGAGCCCCAAGTAATCGTATTTCATAACACCGCGATAGACGACGAATATCTGAAGAGACACTTCGAGGGCGAAAACGTGAAGATCATTACGGTACCTTACCGCGTCCAGAAGATGCCTCCGCAACCCGTGGGCGAGGAAACGACCCTAAACTTAATCTACGGACTCCTAATAGAGTTCTTCTCACTACCGCGGTTACTATGCGAGAACATGGCCTCCGCGATAAGCTGCGGTTCTCCTCCTTATGACGCTATGATAGACGATCTAAAGAGGAGCCTAGGAGGCAAAGGGCCGAGCGAGTTTTCCGAGCGGATCTCGGAGAAAGCCGAGGACCCCGAGCGGCTCTCTAAGCTCCATCCGTGTCAAGCCGTGTACTCGCTCGGATTAGCCCTTAGGGTACAGGGAAGGCGCCGCCCGTTTATAGAGGTGATCGAAAGATATACGGACTCGATCAAGTACGTCGCTAACCTTCCCTTCCTAAAGGAGGCCTTCGGAAAGTTACCGATATTCATGACGCACTCCGTATACGATCTAGCGTCCTATCTTGAGAATCAGGAGGGATCGATCGTTATGCCCATGGCGCCTCAGAAACAACAGGAGCCCATAAGAGTATGTTGTATCGATCGCCCGCCCAAGAAGATACTCGTATTGTTGAGCAACGACTACGCTAACGAGGCGAAGATATTAGGCGAACTCATATTACAATCGAGGTCGTTCAAGAACCTCGAGAAGATATACGTGATCGACATGTACGTGATGAGGACTATCGAGTTCCTCGCGAGACAGAGGGGGATCATCATAGACGTAGAGAAGATACATCCGCTGAAGATCGAGGGTAAGGAACACGAGCTCTTCGGTATCGATATAATAAGCACGGACTTGTTCCTCAGCTATAAGAGAAACAGACGCCTCATGAGGTTCCTTCAAGATAGGATAAAACCCGATAGAGTAATGGTTCTTCATCGCGGCTTAGTACCTCCTTCGATAGAGAAGAAGCGCGCTAGGGGTCGGCATTCATTAGAGGTGATGTGATATGTATGGGGCTATTCGTATACGCCCGAAATATGTTGAGTGTTTTATTATTCCCCCGCACAATAGCCGTCGGTATATTCTTTTAGAGGCTACCCTAGCCGGCTTATCTAGGTACCTCATAGTGACGGCCGACGAGGACGTGCTCGACGAGGTCTCGGAACTTCACGAAAAGCTGCCGAAGACTGTGAGGCCCGCTATGGGATCGAAGATGGTGATGAAACGCACTCCTCAGAAGCTACTCATGCTCGTCTCTGAAGGTCGGTACATAATACCCGAGAGAATCTTGCCGAAGGAGATGCCGAACGATACGCCCGCTTATGAGTACATAGCCCACAAGCTCCTTTCGCCCGTAACGGACGTGGACGACGTGATACGTATGATGGCCGCCATTGAGGATCGGAAAGCGGTAGACTATGAGGGATACAAGCGCATAGAAAAGAACCTTCGGAACGTCTTCAGGACTTACTTAGCGGGCGTATTACACACTATAGGGCCGCGGAAGATAGAGGAGAAGCGGAAGATACTAAGCTCTCACATACGGATCAAAGCCGTAGAGGACGCGGCAGCGCAGGACGCGCTCTTCGAGATTTATAAGAATCCGAAGGCCGTCGATAACATACTTAGGAAGGCCTCCGCACACATCCGGAAACGGAGGAAGGAACTCCTTAATTATACTAAGGGCGAAAGACCCGCCGCTTTTCTCGTGTTTACGAGAGACTCGCTAAACGTCGCGTACGTCTATGAGATGATGAACGACTTAGGTAAAGAGGGATACGACGTGAGGGAGGTGATCGTGGGATACGATAGCTCATCAGAAGACTTAGCTATACGTGTCTCTAAGACCCTACAATATCTCGGGGACGTGAAGACGAAGACGCTGCTGATGCCGGAGACTCCCGGGGAGATAGTGAAGGAGTACCTAGAGTCGCTAATAAATAAGTACGAAGAACGCGGGATGAAGCTCTTCATAGACGGTCGGGGAGGGTCTCCGGCTACCTTTCTAGCGGTACTAAGGCACTTCCGCGATAGGCTAGTACTGCCGGATAGATAAAACGTATACTTTTTATATAAAGAGCTACTTTTGAAGAATGACACTTCCCGAAGAAGTTTATAAAGCGGCTAAAAATATCGGGGAAAACCTCAGGAAGGTCGTAGCCGATAGGAAATTTTCCGTCATCGACAACATCGCGAAGTCCACGGACGTCGTGAACTTCATAGTCTCCCTATATGCCGCTTATAGGCTCTTAGTCTCTAAACCCGAGGACGTATATGGGAAGGAACTTAAGGAGAGTACGGAGAAGCTCATAGAGCGGTTAAAGGAGAACGATGATCCTCAGAACGTTTCCCTCATAGCTTCCTTAATAGGCGTCTACGCCCTATCTTCCGGACTCATAGAGCTCGCGAAGAGCAAGAAGAAGGAGGGAGGGAAAAAGGAAAAGGAATGACGGGGTGATGACGGATGGACGACAAGATTTACATTTCTTTCGGAATACGCGCCGTCCGGAACCTCAACGCTTTAAACGGATCCGGATCCCAAGGTAACGTCAGCGATCTTCAGAGGGCGACCGTGCTATATAGGAACAGGAACGGGAAGCGGAGGTACGCTCAGGTCCCCATAACCACCGGAAACGCGCTGAAGCACTATCACACGAAATACTTCGTGTTCGAGGTCTTAAAGGCCGGTCGCGAGGAT
>JAMOTR010000096.1 GCA_027068385.1 Candidatus Heimdallarchaeota archaeon | reverse complement strand
GAGATTAGATCGAACATACCCGGGAAACATTATCAGACGGGAGAGAAATACGATAGCCTCATCAAAGCATATTTCTCCGAGATACTTAGGGAGGCGAAGAAGTACGAGAACGTGGACGGAATCATCATAGCAGGCCCGGGACAGATAAAGGAAGACTTCTTAGAACGGTCAGGGTTACCCGCGGCGTTAGTAGATACCTCTATGGGAGGCATCGCTGGGGTGTACGAGGCGATAAGACGCGGAGCCCCGAAGGATATAGCGGAGAGGCAGCGTATATTAGAGGAGAGCTCTTTGGTGGAGGAAATACTAGCTTCCATATTTAAGGGAGATAAGAAGTACGTATACGGTCTCAAACGCGTGCGTGAGGCCGCGGAGATGGGGGCCGTGGAGGAACTATACGTGAGCGATAAGTTCTTCCACGAGCTTCTCGGCCGCGGAGAGCTTCGGGACGTACTCGAAAACGTAGAGAGGTTCGGGGGCTCTCGGAAGGTAATCTCTACGTCTCATCCTCGGGGTAAGCGCTTTGATATAGTGCTACGCATAGCCGCTAAACTTCGTTACCAGATCGATCGAGTTTTATTTGGAGATAAGAAGAAAACAATTATAAGTAGGTTCCTAAGAAGAAATAGGAGCGGGCCCGTAGCTCAGCCAGGATAGAGCGCGGGGCTTTTAACCCCGTGGTCGCGGGTTCGAATCCCGCCGGGCCCACCCCTTATAATAACTATAACTATAGCGCTAAGATAGGGGCGTAGAGAAGACTTAGGGAACATCGGGCATAGAATAGACTTATTTAGAGGAGGCTCAAGACGGTATGAGCGAGGAAAAGGAAGAGAAAGAATCGGTGGAAGACCGCTACGCTGAGTGTCTAGAGGAGTGTATGGAGGAGTGTATGGAAGAATGCATGGAGGAGTGTATAGAAAGGTGCGAAGAGAAGTGTATGTCGATGTACGAGGATGAAGAGGAGATTAACGAGTGCATCGAAGAGTGTATTGAAGAGTGCGAGGACGAATGTGCGGAGAAGTGTGAAGAGGTATGCGAAGAGAAGTGCGCTTCGATATTAGAGGAAGAGGAGGAGCGAGAAGAGGTTATTTTTCTTGACCCGAACGGTTAGAATTCCTCCTCATTATTGCATTCCCATGGAGAACGTTTTTGATTCCGCGACGAACGTGATCATCTTATTTACCGCAGCGATGTTCGTCGTAGAGCTCGTGTACCCTAAAATCATAATATACTTGTCGCTAATACCAGCGCTTGTGTTTAAACGCCCCCGGACCGTCCTCACCCACGCGTTCCTCCACGCGAACGTGGCTCATTTATTCTTTAATATGCTCTTCTTGTGGGTATTAGGAAGGCACTTAGAACGTAGAATAGGTAAGATCCCCTTCATCATTAGCTACCTAATAATAGCCGCGATCGTCGGGATGTTACACGCGATACTATGCTTAACTGTGATGCCGGAGTATGCGTACGTACCCGCTTTAGGCGCTTCGGGAGCGGTGATGGGGATTCTAGGAATGAGCGTCGTGTATCTTAGGGGCTTAGAGCTATACGTGATCCTCTTTCCTGTACCTATACCGATGAGGATGAACGTAAAGCAGTTAGCGATCACGCTGTTCCTTCTCGAGACGATCATGGCCGTAACGGGGCTAGAACCTGGAATTGCTCACGACGCTCACATCTTCGGCCTCATTATAGGATATGTAATAGCTCGTTCGAGCGTATCCCCTATAGGAATTCGTATCCCTAGCGTTTCGAAGAAGGGAATTAGGGAGGTAAGCGTCTTCCGGACGAAGAGGGAGCCTAAATACGTGCGGGAGTTCTACGTATACTCGCCCGAGGATGCATTGTGTATCAAGAAACTAACGGACGCGCTCGTGCGCTTAAATAAAGGGAAAGAGGTGGACCCGAAGGAGCTCTTCCTACTCATACAGACGTGCGATCCCTCGTTAGCCCTAAAGACCTTGATGTTCTTGGATAGAGAGTACTTAACGCTTAAGGAAATAAAAATAATCTTATTCATCGCGATACTCGATACGCTCATAAGAGCTTACGAAACGGGAGGTGCCGATGTGACGTTTAAGAGAATTTCTCGAGAGTATCTCATGGATTTATGGAAGTACGTGGACGTAAGACGCCAATCGGCCGAGGGTTTTTGGTTGAACATACTTGGGGAGAAGACCTTCGATACTAGCGTCTATAAGGAAATTAGGGGGAAGTTTAAAGAGGACGCGCAGAAGGCTTATCGGATCTCCGTGTCGCGCCTCGTCTCATGCCCTTATTACTCCGTCTTCTATAGCGAAGAATACGGGAGTCACTATTATCTTAGGGGAAAGCTCTTCGAGGATTCCCTAATAAGCTACGCTGAGAAGTACTTAGGATATAAAACTATCGAACGCGGAAAGCTCGTATACGCGTTAGTGGAGCTGGATGAGAGGGTAAAGGGATACGATCGCGCGATAGTTCACGGTTTCGTAGACGGAATCGCGGAGAGGGGAGGGACGAAGTACATAGTGGAGATAAAGAGTACCGTAGGGGAGCCCATAGTAACCCTCCGGCTCGCTCAGTTATCGGTGTATATGCGGCTGTATAAGACGATGACGGGGGAGGACGTGAACGGATTACTCATAGCTTACATAGAGCAGCGGGATCCTCCGATAGCGATACGGCGCGTTTCGCTGAAGGAGGACATGAAAAAGTTCATAATCGAACGCGTTAAGGCGTTCATCAGGCTAGAGAAGAAGCCTATAGATAAGAACGTATGCGCGATATGTCCTCTGAAGGATAGGTGCGAATTCCGGACCGGAAATCCATATCGAGACGCGAGGAGATTTTTGATGCTAGGTGTAACAGTATGAATCCTATCGGGGGCGCTAAGCGTGAGAGGTCCTTTGCGGTCCTTAAGATCCTTTGTGTCCTATATTCGGGCCCCATAATCCTCATGTACTCCCTTTCGTACCTCTTAGGATCCTCGACGTTCCTCGCTGCTACGATCGCGTTGTGAAGGCCGAACGCGAGACCTCCTCCCGTAAGAGGCTTAGGGACACCCGCCGCATCGCCCACGAGCATTATCTTACCCTTATGCAAGCCTCCTCTAGGTCCGCTTACCACCACTAGTCCTCCACGTCTAGAGATCTCCTCTTTGAACCCAGCGCGCTTCATTAATCTCCTCATGTATTTCCGGTGATTCTTCCTAGTAGCCACGCCTATGCGCGCTTTGTTATCTCCTAAGGGGACGATCCGGCCGAAGAGCCCTGGTACGTTTAGATCTATGAGCACCTCCTCATCATCCCGTTCAGCGTACGCATCTATCTGCACTCCGGGAAACGTCTCGAGCTCCCCGAAGAAGCGCTTAACTAAAGATCTTTTAGCTCCTTCAGCGTCTATTATTCTCCGATACTTCTCCCGTGAGTCTATAAGAGCGTGACCCTCGGGAGTTATTTCCTTCACGCGCTTCTTAATTACCTTAGCCCCCGCAGCCTCCGAAGCCTCGCGTAGCTCCTCATCTAGCCTCTCGCGATCTATTACCGCTGCTTTTTTAGGAGCCTCTATGAGTACCTCTTTTCTACCTATATTAATTATAAGACGCTGGGGTTCCGTAAGTATCAGATGATCGATTCCCAATGTATACACGAAACGTCTAGACACTATTCCCGTACAGTGCGGAATCACCGGGTTGGGGTCCGCCGAGGTTACGTCAAATCCCTTATCGGCTAGTAATAAAGAAACTAAAGAACCGGAAAAACCACGACCTACGACCAACACCCTCATGATCGCGCATGCGGAAGGGTTCCCTTTAGATAATACTCCGTCCGACGTACGATCTCTATCGCGTGATCGCCTATCCTTTCCACGCTCCTAGCTATTAAGGCGGCGAGTATAGCGGGACGAACGTTACACGAATCCTCTCCCCGTGAGATGATGAGGTTCCGCGCGGAGTCGAACTCCTTATCGAGCTCCTCCTCTATCTCTTCGCTACGCTTAAGCATGTTTAGATCTTCCCTAGTAAACGCCTCTATCGAATCGTTCAACGCCTTATCGGCCAAATACGCCATCCTAGCGAGCTTATTTAGTATATTTTCGGGAACCTTATCGATCGTCTCGAGCGAATATTCCGCGGCATGGGAAACGTAGCGAGCGATGCGCTCGAGGCTCGTGGAGATCTTCATGAGCGCGGCTAACCTACGGAACTCCTTACCGAACGGTTGTCTCAAAGCGATCTCGCGTAGGCACCGGTCCTGTAGCGAATCTATGTCCTTAATCGTTTCGTTCCGTACGTTCTTTAGTCTCTTTAGCGCCTCTTTATCTCTATCCTGTAAGGCCTTAGCGAGCGTGGTTAAAGAAAGGCGAATAGTAGAAAATAACCCCTCTATCATAACGCACCGACCAAGAGAAGGGCTATGATGAAGAATATGGAGTAAGTGGCCACGCGCGCCCCGCGGATCTTGTATAGGGAATACCGTATGATCCCTAAGTATATTGCCGTCGAAATATATGAGAACGATAGAACGACATAAGATAGCGTCTTGTGGGCCTCCGACCGCGATTTTATAGCATCCTCAACAGCTTTCGTGAAACCGTTCGCGTCGGATACTCCCGAAAGATCCACGACTATCGGTGCGACCGCTGCTATGAGGAAGTCGGGGATGATAAACCTAAGGATATAATATACGACCGTGGCGAGGGAAGAGATCGCGATCGCGGTTTTCGCGCTTATAGGGTTCTCCGGCTCCAAAAGCCTCACAAGGGCCCGTATAAATCCCCCCATGAGTAATATTAGATAAGCGATGACGAAGAGCGTAGAGCTTAAGATCCTAGAACTCATTAGAGTGTCCACGTACTTCATCGAAACCTCCGTAACGTTTGCCCGTTGCAGTACGAAATGTACGTACATCCGGCTCTCTGTGGCGATGAGGACGAACGTTATACCTATTATATAAAATAAGATGGGCGACCTCTCAAGGTAATACTCTAAGAACCCCTCTTCCCCTTCCACGTTTATCTCCTTAAGTTCCGTTTATAATGCTCTATCGAGTGGAGATGCGTGAAGAGGATTCGCGTGATTCTTAAGGACGGTTCGGTGTTCGAAGGTCTCGGAATGCCCGAGCCTCAGGGTATAGACGCGATCATGATTAAACTCCCTAACGGGTACAACATAGTCATACCGGTAGAGGACATAGCGAGGATAGAGGAGATCGAGGAGATCACGATGAAGATTCCGAAGTCGGAGTATACTCACAAGCCCGGTCTTCCCAAAGTCGTAGTTATAGGTACGGGAGGTACGATAAGCTCACGCGTGGACTATCAGAGCGGGTCCGTATATCCGGCCATGTCCGCAGCGGAACTCGTAAGCTTCGTCCCAGAGATACTAGACATAGCGAACATAGAAAGCGTCGAGATAATGCAGAAGCTCTCTGAGGACGTAGAGCCGGACGATCGGATAAGGATCGCTGAGGCCGTAAAGAAGGCGTTTGAATCCGGGGCTAAGGGGGTCGTGATAGCCCACGGTACGGATACGATGACGTATTCGGCTTCCGCTGTGGCGTTCATGACGCGTACTCCGGGACCGGTAGTATTCGTAGGGGCCCAGAGATCATCCGATAGGCCGAGCACGGACGCTTATCTCAATCTCCTCTCGGGCGTGCGCTTTGCCGTAGACGGGAAGGCGTGTGAGAGCGTGATCGCCATGCACGGCACGTCCTCCGACGATTACGTTCTCATACATCGTGGAGTGAGGGCTAGGAAGAATCATAGCACGCGTCGCGACGCGTTTATGAGCATCTCAACGAAGCCCATCGCTAGAGTACATCGTAATGGAAGAATAGAATACTTGCGCGACGACCTCTTAGGACCGGGCGAGGAGTATAAGATAGGGCTAGAAAAGCGCGTCGCTTTAGTTCGGATATATCCGGGGATACCCTCGGAACTCATAGACCGGCTAGCCGACCGTATGAAGGGAATCGTACTAGCCGGAACGGGTATGGGACACACGCCCGGAAGGTTACTAGATCCTATTAGGAGGGCTATAGAGAACGGAACTTATGTGTTCATGACGACTCAGTGTATACGGGGTAAGCTAGGTCCTTACGTATATCGTCGCGGGCGCGAGCTACTACAAGCGGGGGTAGTGCCGGTGGATATGCTCCCTGAAGTAGCTTACGTGAAGCTAATGCGGGCGCTTAAGCGGCACGAAGAGGAAGTAATAGAAATAATGAGGAAGAACCTAGTAGGGGAGATCCTAGAAAAAGAATGCTACAAGTGCTACCCCGGTACTGGGCGGCGATCGCTCTTCGTCCTCTACCTCTTGTATTTCGTTTTTAGATAAGTAGTCCCTTAGGAACTCGTAGGTCATATGGTATAACTCATCCTTAGGTAGGAAAGCTTCTGATACGCGCGTCACGAAGCGTTCCCGATCGTGCGGGGTGAGGGTCTTATAGTATATCTTTATCCCTCCAGAACCGACTAGATCTAAGATTCTCACGTCGTTCGTTAAGTAGAACGCGGCATCGTTTAACAGAGGCGGATATATTTCTCCGGGTATCGACTCCGCTAGGGCCGCGGTACCGTAGACTAGCCTAAACTTGTTCCGCACACCCATTTTAGACGTCTCCTCGTATACGAAGGACGTGGACCCGAAATGTTGGTGTAATATTTGACGCAGCGATAATAGAGGCATATTACCTCCGAGCATGCGATAGAACATTCCGTTCATCTCTACTACTACGAAGTTCGTCCTCACGGATCTTCCCTCTATGATCTCCCTCCCTCTAGGATACTCTACGAGCGGGTTCACGATCAAGCATATCCTCCTAAAGCGTCTATACCGGGCCTCAGCGAGGACTTTGGAGATAAACGTGTCCCCGAGCTCCCCCTTGATCCCAAAGTAATCGCTATACTTTTCCGCGAACCTCTTCAGTATCTCGCCCATCGTCGTCTTACGAAGCCTCACGCTCCTACTCATAGAGGCGTAGAATACCGTGAGATACATCACGGCATTTACGATCTTCTTGCGACCCTCTTCGGATATCGGGGGCCTACGTCCTGGACCTTTAAGCGTCTCCTCTACGCGTATTATTCCGAACTTCTCGAACAGGTTATGAACGAATTCCCTAGAGCGGCTCCTGGGGGTTAAGGAGTTCAAGAACTTATGGGCCTCATCGAACATCGTGAAGCGACCGTTCTCTAATGCACGCGTGAAGATGTATGCGGTCTTTTTCATATACCCTCCTAGCGGCCTCCGCTCGTCGGACTTCTTCATTAACGCCCCGAGGTTCTTCCGTAACTCGCGCGGTACCTGTAATAGGAACTCCGTTAGTATTTCATAGTACGGTCTATAAGAGTCTCCGAAGTACGCGTACTCCTTAAGTTCCTTGAGCTCATCGTCGTCGATATCGTACTTATACAATACCGATAGAGTACCTTTGAGTAACAACAGCCGCTCCTCGGGTTTTAGAGCTATGTACGGGTTAACGTCTATCGGCGGCGTCCCCTGGGATACCGGGACGCCCTCGCCCAGCCCGATCGATAAGTATATGGGAGATCCATCAAAATAGTCCCTAAGCTCTATGTGCCCCGACGTTCTAGACGTTTTTACGTACCATGTAGGGGGCTCGTCTAGTACGTAAGTGAGATCGGGTAACGCGCATAACTTGAGGAACCTTACCCTAGAGCTCTCCCCGCTTAGCTCCTTTCTTGAATCTTGGAACCGATTAGCCGGCTTTACGTCGGATCCTATGGACTCTAAAATGTCGTTCGCGGTCG
The DNA here is from genome assembly GCA_027068385.1 of Candidatus Heimdallarchaeota archaeon. Classification (GTDB taxonomy): domain Archaea; phylum Asgardarchaeota; class Njordarchaeia; order Njordarchaeales; family JAMOTR01; genus JAMOTR01. Next base: position 8,240 of record JAMOTR010000096.1, on the reverse strand, counting down.
TCCCGGCTATAAAAGCGTTAATCTTATAAATAGCCTTAGCGAGCTTATAACCGACGTACGGAGTAACTTCACTATTTATCGTCACAAAGGAACGTAGAACATAAAACGATATTAAAAATTCGCTTCTTTTTCCTCTTCATCACCTGCTCACAGTATCCCTTTAGGTCTATAGGAAAGCCTACGGCCTCGGAGAAGCGAGGCTCTAGTTCCTCAGCGTGTTCGCATATCACGCGCTCGAGTTCGCGGGAGCGATTACGTAAGGTTACCTCCGTAATTCCCGCCTGCCTAGCAACCTTTCTCTGCTGTATATCGCGACGCTTTAGGATCTTCGCGGCTACGTATATGGAAGCGGCGGCGATTCCGGAGGGGTTACGCCCGACGGTTAAGCGGCGCTCCTTAGCGACCTTAAAGATCTCCCGAGCTAGGCGCCTCACCTCGTCGGACACCTTTAGATCCTCGCTATACTTATCGATGTAGGGGGGCATCGTGTGGTGAGGAGCGAAGAACTTTCCGCCGATCTTAGAGCGGAGGAGGTTGTAGTTCTTTAGGATCTCGCTCTTCACCTGCTTCTTAAGGTAACGTATATCCTTCGCCTGATCGGGCTTCTCGCTCTTACGTATCTCGGCTATCGTAGCGGCTAAGCGGTCGAGGTTTATGGGGAGTCCGTACTTCTTTATCATAGCGTAGATCGCGCCCTCGATCATCGCGTACACGGAGCGGCCCTTTACGATGTCCTTCTCAGCGGCCTGCTTGTATATCTTCATCGCCTCCTCGACGATCGCTTTAGCTTCCTGATCGGGTAGCCCGAGGCGGATCACTATCTGATACGCGTGATCCCTAGCGCGCCTCAAGCTCTTCTGCTGAGGATAAGCTATAGGCGTAGTATACCTCTTAGAATAGCCGGAGGAAGAGACGTACTCCTCGTCCTGAGAAGGTCCGGGGTAAGCGACGAACTCTATGATGGGCTCGGTATAGCCACAATTATCACATACCCGACGATCCTCATCGCGCCTCATGGGGTGACCACACTTAGGACAAAGCTTCACGTCCTCACTCATAATCCTCACCTCCCTACTATACGCACCCCTATTCCGTATACGTCGTCCACACGCATGGGCCTTAGAGGTTTGATTACGATATAGGGGCGCTTTACGGGCCCAATTATATCGATTACGCGTCCTATAGGTTGTTCATCAACGTATACTAAGGAACCAAGCCTCACGCGCTTGATATCTTTATAAGCTCTCGGTTTAGCTACCCGTACGTCCCCTACGGCATACAATAGCTCAGCGTCTACCGGAATCATTTTGATTTTTCTATCTAGTATCACTTTAAATTTTTTCCTTCTTAAGGAACTTTTAAGCCTTTAATTTCCCATTTAACCCTAAACATCGTTCCATTCACGGACCATATAGGGGAAGAGTTATTAAGTATTAGGAGCCCTAAACGTCGAGGATGATGAGTTTGCCGAGTTCTGATCGATGATGAGCGTGGACCTCTCTGACGAACCAAATTTATCTTAAATCCGCTTTCTTCGGATATGTTTCCTCATAAGATGAAATACGACGTGGTGGTCGTAGGTGCGGGTCCCGCAGGATCCTCTACGGCCATACACTTAGCGGCTAAAGGTATCGACGTGCTCGTAGTGGAGAGGAAGGCTTATCCCGGAATACCCGTCTACTGTGGCGAGGGCTTAGGAAAGGGAGCGATAACGATGGGGAAGTTCAAGATGCCCGAGAGGGCGATCGTACAGAAGATCATCGGTCGGCGCATATACTCGCCTAGTCTACATATGGTCGAATACAAGCTCTCTGAGTACGGCGGTCGGGTAATAGACAGGCGCGTGTTCGATAAGGAACTCTTCGCTCAGGCCGTGGAAATGGGAGCCGATTCGTTAGTGAACGCCCAGGTAGTCGACTTAATACCCGGTGAGGACGGGAAGCGGAGAGGAGTAAAGGTGTTCGACAAGACTTTAGGAAGGACGATAGAGATAGAGGCGAAGGTGATCGTAGGAGCCGACGGAGTGAACTCCATCGTAGCTAGGAAATCGGGCTTAAGGATGCACATACACCCTAAGGATCTAGATGTATCGTCCCAATACGAGCTCATAGGCGTAGAGGTCGACGATCCGGAGTTCTTAGAGTTCTACGTAGGGAACAAGATCGCTCCTAGAGGATACGTCCGGGTGTTCCCCAAAGGTCCGAACCGCGCTAACGTCGGACTCGGCATAGGCGCTTATATCACGAAGAAGGCCCGCGAGTATCTACATTACCGGATGTTCGAGCATCCTCTAGGGAAGAAGAAGTGCGCTAACGCGAAGCCTATCGAGTATCGCTATGGCGCTATACCTGTAGGAGGATTAAACAAGCGCTTCGCTACCGGAAACGTGGCGCTCGTCGGGGACGCTGCGGGGATGGTACATCCTCTTACCGGCGGAGGCGTAGACTCCTCGCTAAAGGGAGGCATACTACTAGCCGACTACATAGAGAAGTACCTAACGGAGAACGTTCCTCTAGAAGAGTTCGAGAAGGCCGCTAGGGAGAAGTTCTCGGGATTCGAGCGCGCCTTGAAGGTGCGCTACATACTCGACGAGATCACCGACGAAGAGCTAGATTATCTCGCGGAGATACTCTCTGGAGAGGACGTAGCTAAGCTAGTAGGCGGGAAGCCCGAGGCGATAAAGAGGTTCCTAGAAAGGTTATCCGATAAGCCCGAGCTCTTCGAGAAGTTCTATAACGCGCTTAAGGAGCGATTTTTATCTTATGTATCTAAGAATCAGAGGATATACGAACGCTCCCGCTGTAGACGTTCCTAAGATCGTTAGGAGCCGTATGCTCAAGAGTTTGGCGCATACCATAGAACCGTTCTCGCGCGTCCTTGTACCTTATCTACATAATCGGGCCTCGAGAGTCCTCTTAGATTTCTTAGAGGAAGTAAAATACCCGCAGTATATAGCCATAGTCTCGGACGAGGAGGTCGACGGGCGGCCCACTTATATCTATAATGATCCTCTCGAGATACTCATACGCGGCGCTAACTATCCCGTATATCGGCCGCTGGACGCTTCTGAGATAGCATATATGCGGCTTAGGTTCTCACCTAAGAGCCCCGTGTTCCACGGGATCTTTCCGTTCCGTCGCGTACACCCTCGGGAACTAGGGGTATACCTTAAGGTAAAGAACATGCGGTTCCCTAGGAAACAGCGGCCGGGAGAGGAGCGGCGCCTTACGTTAAAGCTAGAGGCTTCATATCCGCGGCTATCGATATCCGCGGCCGCGTTCGTGGAGAAGATCTCGCGCGTCTTCATGAAGCACATACGCTCAGATCCGGTTCAAATAGAGCCTAAAGAGCGGCGTCTCGTAGGGATATAGCGTTTTGAGTACTCCACGATTAGAGCTCTAAACTCCTCTAGCTCTTCTACGGTTCCCTCGAAGTGCTTGAGCACGAACTTCCTTAAGCGCTCGTATCCGGACATGTTAAAGAACCTCCTAGCGTATACGTCCGCTGGGAAAGTCCGCGCTTTGAACGCGTGAAGTAATATCACGTCCGCGGTCTCCTTCCCGATACCGGGTACCCTCATGAGCCTTCTTCTAGCCACCTCTACCCCCTCATCGAGCCGCTTCGGTATCTCGGGCCGCACTTTCTTTAGCTCTTCTATGGTCCTCATTTTGCGCTCGTAGAAGCCTACGATCCTAAAGTCCCCCGTCTCTAGCGCTCTCTTTACGTTCTCCCGACGGGTCCTTTGAACTAATACGGCCATCTTCGCGATTTCCCGAGGGTCTTCCGTACCCCGCCACACGCTTATCGGTCCTAATAGCTCCCTCAATCTCTCATATATGAGACGCATAAACGCGGACATCCTTAAGAGTCGGATAGAGGCTTTAGAAGGTAAGCTACCGAAGGGTAGGCTAGGGATCACGGGACCCGCGGGTACGGGAAAGACGCAGTTCTGTCTCACCGCGGCCGCTAGGCTTTCTCATCATTATAACGTATCCCTCTTGGTTCCGAACACCGAATTTTCTAACGCGGTAGAGCGTCTAAGGGAGCTCGGGGCGAACATGTCTAACGTTAAGTTCGGGCTTGAGGATGCGGACGTAACGATCGTGGACGACGTCACGGAGCTCTTGATGAGCGTTCCTAAGCGTAAGATCCTTGAGTTCTTTAAGGGCCTCAGAAGGCCTTACCTCGTTACTTCCCAGATACGCGATCCGGGGAGTATACCTTCTATTAGAGTGCCTCGGATCCGGAGGTACGTGATCGACGAACGGATCGAACTTATATATGGTAGCGCGTACCTACGTCTTCTAACGCGTAAAAAACTCGCGTTCTATTATGAGATACGCCCCGAGGGGTTCACTTTGAGATCCTTTCTACTATCGCGTTGAGGAGCGACTTTATTTCTTCTAGAAGATATACGTCCACTTCGTCTAGGTCGCTTCCGCATCCCTCTAGCCTCACGATCACGTTCTCCGCTTCCCCGTATTCTATCCTCTCGATGGACTTCCCTTTGCACTTATACTCGTTCATCTCCGCCTCGTTAGACCTATAGAGCTCTATTACCGAGCATTCTAGATTAGGACATATGTACGCGGACTCCTCCGTGGTGAGATATTCGGTGATCTTATCGATCCGCTCCACGACGTCGTTCAGGCGGGAGGCGAGGTTCTTACTCCGATCTATCGAGACGTACCGCTCGGGGGATTCGCGGCCCGGACGCTTCACGAGCTCGGCTATCCCGAAGAGGTCGCGTAATCCGTTTAGAGCGTAGCTCACTGTACGCCTGAACTTATCCATAGTATCCTCGCTGAGCCTTCTCGCCTTCTTAGCACCGGGCGGTTGATATAGTATCGTGATCTCCCCCGTCTTCTTACGCCTTACCTTATATCCCATCCTCTTCGCCACCTCTTCCTCTATGATCTCTATCGGCATATACTCACCGCGATGCTCCCGGAGTACGTCCACGGTATTCTCTATCGCGTCTATCGTCATCAGGTCCACGTACGCCACCTTATGCTTCCCCGTAACCGTCCTCGACACTATTAAAGAGGTCGCGTATCTTAGGACGTAGAACTTCACGAGGTCCTTAACGAGTTCTTCTTTCACTCATTATGAGAATACGCTTCGATAAGTATGTGATCGAAACGTGCGAAGACGTCTACGAACCTGCTGAGGATAGCTTCGCGTTATTGGACGCGATAGATATGATTAAGCCTTCCGAGGGGACGTTCCTCGACCTGGGGTGCGGTACGGGAATAGTCGGAATACACGTAGCGAAGAACTATGGTCTTGAGGTGATATTTAGCGACGTGAACCCGAAGGCGGTGAGGTGCGCGAAGCTCAACGCTTCGCTTAATAACATAAGAGGGTCTTTCGTCGTAGGGGACTCGATGTATCGGCTTAAGGAGGTCGACTACGTGGCCTTTAACCCTCCGTATTTACCCGGAGAGCCTGAGGACGAAGTAGATATGGCGCGGTGTGGAGGGCCTCAGGGAATACGTGAGGTGATGAAGTTCGTAAATAATTTACATAAAGTACGTCGCGGAGCGTTTTTACTTCTGACGTCCTTTAATCCTATTTATGTCGTCCTCGAAGAAATAAGATCAAGAGGCCTTCATACGAGGGTTCTGTTTACCCGTTCTGTAGCCGGTGAGGAATACTTCTTATTGTACGTATACAGGGATCGATAAGAGATTAATCTTAATAGTATCCCTTAAGAAGGAAGAGGTATGAATCGTCGTATCATCTTAGCAGCTCTAGCTTTCTTGGTAATACTTGCGCTAGCTGTGCCGTACGGCTATGCTCAGACCTCTATAGACCACAAGCTCACGAGCGACAACCGGATGGTAGCGAACGACTTCGCTTACGATAAGATTAACCTCAAGGTGATCACGAGCGCCGACACCATGTACCAGGCCCTCAAGAGCGGACAGCTAGACTTCATGGCGCGGTACATCAGCCCCGACCAGCTAAGCGACGCTCAGAGCGACCCCAACCTAGAAGTAGTATCGTCCCTAGACTTCGGATTCTACTACCTAGCGTTCAACCTCAAGAAGGCCGATAAGCCGTTCCTAGCGAACAGGCTCTTCAGGCACGCCATAGCTTATCTAATCGACCGCGATTACATCGTGTCTAACCTACTACAGGGTCAGGGTATCGCCCTAGCGACTCCCATACCTCCGTGTTACGGAGACTTCTCCGTACAGAACCCCGACGGTACCCTAAAGGACGTGACGATCATAGCCGACACCGACGGAGACGGCCAGAACGAGACCCGGACTCCCGCCGACTTCGAGCGGACCTACACCTACGATCCTCAGAAGGCCGCCGCTATACTAGACCAGCTAGGCCGGACGGATATCGACGGAGACGGAATACGCGAGTATGACCCGAACGACCCCGAGAGCGACATCTCCGCCATTCTACTCACTCCGAACTATGACCCCATACGCGTGAGCGTCGGAGACATGATCCAGCAGCACGCTCAGGAGATCGGTATCGAGATCATCAACAACCCCGTGGACTTCAACACCCTAATCTCTCAGATCGAGATCGGAACCGACCCCAACACTGGAGAGCCCGTCACCGGAAGCTTCGACATGTACATCCTAGGACGGGGTCTAGGACTCGACCCCGACTACCTACCGCTATTCTTCGGTACCGACTACTTCGCCCCCGGCGGTCTAAACTTCCCCGGATTCACGAACAGCACCTTCGACTACTACGCCTACCTAACCCGGTACGAGACTAACCCCGTGAAGCTAAAGCGGGCCTTCTACGCGGCCCAGGCCATCCTCATGGACGCTCTACCTTACGTAACCCTATACGAGCGCTACTTCAACGAGGTATACGGTCACCGGATGCACAACGTCGCTAAGACCATACTCGGTCTAAGCTACTTCCGGAGCCTACTATACTCCTACAAGACCGACATCGAGGGCATCGACGTAAACGAGACCGAGCTAAACATAGGAATCCTAGCCGACATCGAGCACCGGACTCCGCTATATCCGAGCCCCAGCGTCCGGGACAGCCAGGTGCTCGGACGGATCTATGAGACGATGATGATCAGGAACCCCGCGTACACGCTAGACCCCGATCCTAACAAGGCCCGGATCCCGCGGCTAATCAAGAACTACAAGATGGAGGTTGTAGACGACGTAGACGGAGACGGATTCGAGGACACGCACTTCGTGTTCGTGATCCGCGAGGGCGTAAAGCGGTCCGACGGTCAGCCTGTGACCATCGACGACTTCGTGTTCACGTACAACTACCTATACGAGCACAAGGACGTACTAGGCCAGATGGCCATGCCCGTGACCGCGGCCATACCGTTCAACACCACCGAGGGAACCGTCGTAGCGATGAAGATCAACGACACCGCCTTCGAGATTTACTACTCCGGTACCAGCCCGCGGTACCTAGGACGGGTGAACACCTACGTACTACCCAAGCACATCCGGCAGAACATCCAGGACCCGACCCAGAACCTAGACCGGACCCTACTAGTAGGAACCGGACCCGCTAAGTTCGTGAACTTCGACGAGGACTACCTACCCAACCAGCAGATCACCCTACACGTGAGGCACACCACCAGCGACGATCCGTACCGGGCTCTACACCGGGATGACCCCGAGAGCGGAGTCACGCTAACCTTCGCGGTACACCAGGAGGGCTACCTAACCTTCGGTAACCCCGACACCGCTAGCGTGACGCTAGAGGATGCCGGATACTACACCTACTACAAGGGCGTAGCTCGGGCTCGGGTATCCACGCAGGCTCCGTCCGCCGGAGAAGCCGCTGGTGGAGCCGAGAAGGGCCACAACCGGGCCCTAATCGGAGGAGTCATCGCGATCGTGATCATCATCCTCATACTACTACGGCGGGCGTTCACGAAGAAGAAGGGAGCTGGAGCCTGATTTTTTAAAATAATTTTTCTCTTCTCCTCGTGATCATCATCAAGACTCACGAGATGCTCGAGAAAATTACGGCTTCTTATTTAATAGAGAAGTATCCGAACGCTAAGGTAAAGCCTAGGCCTTATGGAGCGACTGGTATCGTGTTCTTAGAGAACGTACCTCCTGAGGAGCGGGAGAATATACTTAAGGAAATCCCCGAAGTCGAGAAGGCGATACCTATATACGCTAAGGTGGAAGCGGACTTGGAGAAGATAGCCGAAGCGGCCGCTGAAGTAGCGAAGAGGTTCATAAAACCCGAAGATACGTTCGCGGTCCGTTGTGTGA
>JAMOTR010000095.1 GCA_027068385.1 Candidatus Heimdallarchaeota archaeon | reverse complement strand
GACCATCACCGTGACCGTTCCTAGCGGAAAGTTCAAGGTCATAGCGACCGGAGAGAACGGAAGGCCCGTGCCCATCGCGAACGTGAAGATAGAGTTCATAGAGTACGCTTCGGTATACGAAGGCGCCCTAGCTAACGGATCGTTCGTGCTCTCGGACTTCCCGTATGGCGTGAAGATACGCGTAATAGTAAACGGAACCTTCCACGGCTTCTACGTATGGGCGGAGAAGGACGTCGTATCGAGCGAAAAGCCCGTAGAGATCACGATGCCTCTAACGGACTTGAGCTTCAAGATCTTAGATGAGGACACTAACGGGCCCGCGGCCGGAGCTGCTGTGAAGTTATACTTCAACGCCTCCGGAAACTTAATACTCGTAGCCTCGGGCGTGACCGACGAGAACGGTACGATCACCTTCGAGCGGATACCTACTGAGGAGTTCATGTCTAGCGTATACGGTACCGGAAAGTACGTGATAGAGGTCGATTATAAAGGAGGTACGTTCTACATACCTATCGAGGAGGCTTCTAAGGGAGAGGTGACCGTAAACCCGCCCGTGCCGCGTACGCACATCGTTATAGTAATATTAACCATAGCCCTAGCCGTCGCCTCGATCTCCGCCTACTACTATAGGAAGCACGTGCTCGGACCTTATCATCGGCTCAAGAAGGCTATATCTAAAGGAACCGAAGACATAGACCTCGACAGGCTTCCGACGAGGGAAGAGGAGGCTATAGAACTATACAAGCAGATGCTCGAAGAATGATTTTTTAACGGAATTTCTTAGATAGAAGGGTTTGGGGAGTGTACGTGTCGGAGATCTTCCGCGAGAAATCGCCCGCTGAATTCTTTAAGGACAATCCTGAGTTAGCCGGATTCTCTAATCCCACAAGAGCTCTCTATACTTCGATTCGCGAATTATTTGAGAACGCTATGGACGCTGCTGAACTACTGGGGGTACCTCCTAAGATTATAGTTCGGCTCTTACCAGCAAAGCGGTTCGGTCTCGAAGCCGAGGACGTTTATCTGCTCCGCGTGGAGGATAACGGTATAGGAATACCTCCCGAAAACGTCCCGCCCGCATTCTGTAAAGTGTTCTACGGCTCTAAATACGTCGAGAGACAGACGCGCGGACACTTCGGTATGGGAGCCTCCATGGTCGTGCTTTACTCTCAAGCTCGCTTAGGAACTCCCGTACGCGTCCTTACGTCTCCCGCGAAGAAGACGGAAGAGGGCATCGAACCGTCTAAGCGGATATACGAGTTCGTGATGAAGATAGACTTGAAACGCAATGAGCCCATAGTACTAAAGAGGAAGAAATATAGGAACAAGCACAGGCGGCACGGAACGATCGTAGAGTTATTCATTCCGGGCGATTACTCAAGAGCTAGATCTAGGATCGTTGAATACTTCAGACAAACCGCTATTATAGCGCCTTACGCCTCGATCACGTTCGTGGACCCGTCCCTCCATGTATATCACTTCTATAGAGCCTCCGACGAGGTCCCTCCTCCGCCCAAAGACGTGAAGCCTCATCCTTATGGAATAGATTTGGAGACGCTACAGAGGATGATCGCGGAGTTGAAGCCCAAAACGGTATTAGAACTCCTCACTAATGGATTCCAACAGGTAGGTAAAAAGACGGCTTTATACGTCTTAGAGGCCGCGGGTATAGACCCGAAAGCGGACCCGAGGAGACTATCCGTATCGAAGCTTCGTAAGCTTATCGAGGTGATGCAAAATCCGCCTCCGGGTTACGAGAAGAAAATAAGGTTCAGACGCCCTACGACGGAGAGCCTCTCTCCCGCTGGTTTATCTAATATAGAGCGCGGATTGAGAAAGGAGGTAAACGCGGAGATTATATCTACACACAGCGAGGTCGGCTCTTATTCCGGACACCCGTTCATCGTTGAGGTAGCTATAGCGTACGGAGGAAAAGCCTCTGAAGGGGAATTCTCGATATATCGTTTCGCGAACAAGATTCCCCTCTTATACGATCTCAAGGAGGACGTCGTATACAACGTCGTCTCGAACTTTAACCGGTCGAACTACGGAATACGTAAGGATATGCCCATCACGATACTCACACACATATGTTCCACGAAGGTACCTTATAAGTCCGCGGGTAAGGAAAGCGTAGCGCCGGTACCCGAAATCGAGAAGGCCTTGAAGAAGAGCTTGAGGCATGCCGCTCAGAAGATTAGATTATACCTGAGCGCGGTGAAGAAGGAGCGCGAACTGAAGCGTAAGCTTTCGGAATACATGCGCTATCTACCTCTCATCGCCACCTTTTCCGCTAGGTTATCGATGCATAAGTATCCCCCGCCCATACGCACGCTCATAGATGAGATCGAAGAGGAGGTAGAGAAGGAAAAAATGAGACGCCTTAAGGTGGCCGGCGTTGAGTCGGCCGAGAAGGATCGTACTGATCGAGTTCCTCTTCGAGTTTTTCTTCGTTACGCACCTGAAATACGAGGAAGAACATGTAGAATATCAAGAACAGCCGTGCGTATAGACCATAATCCTTCCGCTTATCCGGGACCTTGTATTTAACTTCTACCTTGGGCCCGTAGTCGAGGACTCCCGTATAATATAATAGAGGAACTATGATCCCTACGCCCACGAGCCGCCGTATCAAGGCGATAGAAACGTAAGTACTAGCCTTCATGGGCTTTGCTCTAGCGATGAGCTAAGTTTTTGGTGGGCCCGCGGGGATTCGAACCCCGGACCGCCCGGTTATCAGCCGGGCGCTCTGACCAGGCTGAGCTACGGGCCCCGCTCGCTAGTTTCGAGGATTCGTCGAATTTAAGTTCTTCCTCCTAAAAACGATCTTCAACGCCAGGTTTATTCCGCTTAGTACTGACGCTACCGCATTAAGGATTATGAATACAAGATCATCGATGATCCGGGCGTGTATGGTGAGGAGCACGGAAGCCGTGAGATATATGAGGATGAACGTCACGGGCATTTCCGGAGCCCTCTTAGACTTTATCGAGGAGATCGTTTCCGGTATCCGGGATATCAATAAAAGGATTAGTCCGATCCGACCTATGAGATCCATCGATCAGTTATAATGTAGTCTTCTATACGAAACTTCTTCCTCCGCTCGCGCGTCCTCCTTATGCGCTCCTCGAGCATTCCTAGCTCTTTCATGATACTACATACGCGACATACGCTACTAGCCGAAGGAGAACCGCAATACTTGCAGAACCTAGGTGACTTCAGCTTCGTAACGTGAAACGCTTTAATCATGCGCATCACCTTCTGGAGCTCTATTACCTTCTCCTTGGGCCGCGTCGCCATCTCATGTTTTATGATCTTACGACGCATGGAGAGCTTAGCGTATGGGCACGGCTCTTTCTTATAAGGAAGCCCTAGCTCCTCGGCCGCCTTTTCAAGCGTTTCTTCGGATACGTCTATAAAAGGGGTCTCGCGGGGAACCATTCCCGGCCCTCCGGTAGGCTCTAGAAAGCGCCTCCGTTCACCGCGGAACATATTAATTATGAGGGTCTCCACGTCGTCGTTCACGTTGTGTCCCGTGAATATCGGAGCCCCTATTCTGAGACCCACGTCGTTTATGAGTTGTCTCCTCATAGGACCACACGCGGCACACGGAGGGAGACTAAACTTGGGCTTTAGCTCGTCTATCGTGATGCCGAAGTATTCCTTTAAGCTCACGCCCAAAAGCTTTACCCCTAATTCCTTCGCCACCTTTATCGCGATCCTCCTAGATACATCGCTGTGGCCCGCTATTCCCTCATCTATATGGACCGCGTATAGCTCTATCCCATAATCGTCGGCTATTTTCTTAGCGAGGTACAATAACACCGTGGAGTCCTTACCCGCGGAATAAGATACGATCACGCGCTTATACTTCTTCATCCTCGCTTCCACTCTACGTTCGAGCTCATTAAAAACGCTCATCTAATTCCCAGCTCTTCCTCACGGTTAATCGTTAAGATCCTAGCTATGGTGCGTCTAATATTGCGTATGTCGGAGCCCACGGACTCGTGAGACTTGCGCTTAGTCTCTAGCTTTATAAGCTCCATACGTAGCTCGCGTAAGAGCTTCTCGCGCTCCTCGCGGGACATCTCGCGTATCTCCTTAGCCTTAGGCCGCTTACCCATAGGGCCTCACTCCTCATGGGGCTTAAGTGATTTGAGGACCTCCGCCCTACTCTCCGGTAACTCCTCCGGCTTTAGTACCTCTACGTCGTCGGGCAAGCTCTTCTTTAGGAAGAGCCTAACGGTTACCCCTATTACGCCCATGCGCGTCACGGCCTCGTCGAACCCGTGCTGCACTATCTCGTCCCGCGGATGTCCGGCTTTAGGTATGGTTCCTATGTAATACCTCTCGGTCCTAGCGCGTTCACCGCGAAGCTTACCGGAGACGAGTATCTCGCACCCGCGTACTATAGGGTTCCTCTGTAGAGCCTTTAAGTATCCGTGTATAATCGCGCGGTAGTTGCGACCGCGTTCGATTCCGCGAGCGATGATCCTAGCGATATAATTAGCGTCGGGTAACACGTAAGTCTCCTCGGATTGTATAACCTCCTGGGTGCCGTCGGGCTTCTCGATCGTTATCGAGAAGTCCTCATAGGTCTTCGTGAGCACGTGAATGCGTACGTCACGTAATATCTCGTGCTTATTTATCCCGAGCATCTTCGCGAGATAGTTTTGTAGCTCGCGTACGCGGCGTTTGATGATCCTAGGCTTATCCACATATACTATGATCTCCAAAGAGGTAGCCGTTAGTGAAACGACGACGTCGAAGACGGTGACGTTCTTAAACGTCCTCCGTAGGTAGTCCTTTACTATCGCGCGTATCTTCTGTATCTGCACGAAGCGATAGATATCGGGCCTACCTAGCTTAGAGTGGAAGTAACGATAGGCCATATCGTCGAAGATCTCCGGCTTAGCCTCTTCCTTCTTCTTACCCATATGCATCACCTTACCTCTTCGCCTATTACTTCGACGTGCACGTACTGAACTCTTTCGGGAGCGGACATTCCGAAGGCCCTCGGTACCCGCTTATAACGCCTAGGCCCCTTATGAGCTACGGCATGTATGATACGTATCCTATTAGGGTCGAGACCCTTATCCTCAGCGTTCGCCTTTAGGTTCTGTAACACTTTTAATATGTGCTTAGCGGCCTTCTGGGGATAACGACCGGACTTCCGTCCCTGAAGCTCGCGCCTGTGACCAACGTTACGCTTAAAACGCTTGAACGGAATAGGGCGCTTCAAAGCTATTACGTCCTCTAATAGCCTCATCGCGTCGTTGAGCCGCATGCCTCTAATCTCGCGCATGATCTCCACCGCGTGCTTCCGAGAGATGTTTAGATTCCTACCCGAAGCGCGCACCATACGTTCCTTATCGAACTTATTCTCCGGGAACGAATACCTGTACATCCCCATCAATAAAGAAAGAGGCTTAAAACGGATTCTACCGATCTTCACCGTCTCCTTAAATCTAAGATCATCGTTCTCCGAGCCGGATCGACATATAATACGTCCCCCATGACGCGTAGACCGAGCGTCGGGAAGACGAATTCCGTCCCACGCTTATAGACCCGAACCCTCTTCTTCCCCGTATCTATGAGAAACCTATCTTTTCTTTCTAGTAGGATAATACCCGATAATCCGATACGCGTCTTATCCCTAGACCGAGAGACCTCTACGGGCTCTCCTATGAGCTCGTCTAGGAGTTGATCGAGGAGCTTACGCGCTAAAAATCTATTACTTCTTACTCTCTTCAGCACGCTTTACCACCTCTACGACGACGAAGCGCGTTCCCTTAGAGATCGGCCTCGTCTCCATGATCTTTACCACGTCCCCTTCCCTCGCGTTAATACACGGAGGGTTATGAGCGAAGAACTTGCTCGAGCGCTTCTCATAACGCTTGTACTTCTTTAAGTAATGTAGATAATCGCGGCGGACTACTACGGTACCCTGCATCCTAGCCTTCTCTACGACTCCAACGATGATCGTACCCCTCACGGATATGTTCCCATGCCGGGGGCATAGAGGATCGTTACACTCCTTCTCCGGGGGTTTTAGACCTAGAGCGACGAGATTCCTTACGTTCGCCTTAGCCATTAAGGCTAGCTCGCCCAGGTAAGACTTAGAATTCTCTTCGGATCGAAGAAAGAGATCGAACTATTAAGACGTGTGCCTAAGGGCGAGGAGCCGGGGCCGGGATTTGAACCCGGGACCTACGGATTACAAATCCGTCGCTCTTCCAGGCTGAGCTACCCCGGCTATCACTCTTCGAAGAGTTTAGGAATTTTAAATACTTGCACTTTATCGCCTATTCTAAGCTCCCTATGGTAATAAAAGAAGCGCTTTAAATTCTAGAGGCCTAAAGGGTAAAGAGATGATGAGTAGTCTCACCGCTGATGTATGATGAAGTCGGAGCGTTCTGATCGTCTTTCCGTCTCTACGAGTTCTAGTACTACCTCTACGGAAGACCTAATCTCCTCGTACCGGCGCTCTAGTATCGATAGTACGGGTCCCGAGTTTATCTCTAGCGCCCTCTTTATGCTGATTAAAGCGTCCGCGAGAATCTCGTTCTCCTTCGCGTATATCATTAGCCTCTCCATCGGGTACTTCATATCCTCGTCGTAGTACGTAGCGGCTACGAAAAGCGGTAGTAATAATATCCGCTCAGGGGGAGTTAAGGAGGCTTGCCCGATGGTCTTGTATACCTTTATGATCGTCCCCGGGTCTTCCCTAGAATATAAGTAAGGAAGAGATATATCGTGGGCGACGTGCGCGCGTATCTCTATGGGTAGCGCCTCAGCGTATATAGGAATCGCCTTAATCGCCTCTAATATATCGCTTACGCCCTCGGCTACGGTCCTAACGAACTGAAGCATGGTCGCGGACTTTCCTAGTATAGGGGCCCGAACGATGTACGAAGGTAACTTTATGTTTGGATTCTTGAGTATCTTAGTCCGGGCCACGAAAGCCGTATGAAGATTGTGCATCCGTTCGGACCTAATCTCCGGATCTAATTCGTCCATCCTCTCCATCACTATTAGGAATCCTATGATCACCTCATCTGGATCCGAGGACGCGAGGAGGGAGAACCCGTCGGACATCTTACCCCGTCCTTCGTATATCGCGAGCGTAGCTTCGGCCATGTGAGACCGGACGCCCGAAGAGTACTTCATGATCTCTTTAGCTATGTTCGGGGATCCCGTCTCGTAACTCCACAAAGCCGCGCTTTCTTTATCCTTTATTTCCCTAAGGATCTCCTCCTCATGCGTGAGTACGTAATTATGTACGCGGAATAAGGTTCCAGACCCTCTAGAAAACGACCGTATTTCCTCGTAGAAGCCTTGTAATAAGCTATCGTTAATGCCGCGCAAGTAATCTAAGAACTTACCTAACTCTTCTTCGGAAGGCATTAAGAACGGGTTCTGTATAGCCATAAGGAAGGCCTTAACGTAAGCGGTGCGATGCTTCGGGTTACGCTCGTCGAACTTATGTAGTAAGAACCTATAGTCGCCCTCTAAGAAGCGCTTATATGCCTCTGACGCGGATCCAAAGAACCTAAACTTAAACGGTAGAGTCCGCCTTGGGATCTCCTCTTGTTCCGCATCGGGACCGTAAGTTAACGCCTTCATAATCTCGTTCCGGACGGGGCGGAGAGCAAGTAAGAAACTCTTACGATCGGGGTTGAGGTTCAAGTACTTCCCTATCTCCCTCACACCAACATAATCTCCGTCATGTTGTATCCTAACTATACCTACCGTATCGATAGGTAAACCGCGGACGGGCGTTCCCCATATAAAAGAGTTTCCCGCTTTCACATAGGTAATCATAACATGAAAAATATAATGAGGAAGTTAAGCCTTCCTTCGATCGGAAGATACCGACGGAAGAGTTCTCGTAAGCTATTGTGAAGCTAGAAAAAGATATTCTCTCCACGGTCGACAATTCCATGCTCGTGCTCAAAGCGGAGAAGGAGGTAGACGTCTATCGTATACTACTAAACGCTATGAGAAACATTCACATGCCCGCGACTCTTATTTACGTGGGAAGGGCGAAACCTAAGGGAGTAATCGTACACGGAATAAGGGAAAAGCTTTTACCTCAAATACCGGGATATTTGGTTTATCGTACGGGTAAGATTGAGTATCCCGGAATTATAACGGGAATTATAACGCGGGGATATACGAGACAAGAGGCGTTGGAGAGGATGGCCGTAGCGATCGAAGGCTATAAAGTGTCCGTTATAAAGGAAGAACTATGATCGATGTGGAGGTTTTAAGGGCTCTAGTGGAGACTCCCGGTGCGCCTGGAAGAGAAGAATTTATTTTAAGGAAGATCGTGGAACTCGTCGAGGATTATGCCGACGAACGGTTCGCGGACCCCATGGGCAACTTATTCGTACGCAAAGGTTCGGGTAAAAGGAAGCTCATGTTCGACGCTCATATAGATCAAATAGGGATGATCGTCACTGCTATAGAAGAAGACGGACGCGTTCGCTTCGCCCCGTTAGGCGGACTCGATAGAAGGGTCCTCTTAGGACACCGCGTTGTATTCATTAAGGATGGATTTCCGCGTGGGGTGATCGGCCATAAGAGCATCCACATATTAAGAGGTAAGGAGGAGGCGAACAAGATACCCGAGATCGAGGACATACGGATCGACGTGGGTGCGACGAACAAGTCGGAGGCGGAAAAGGTGGTTTCTATAGGCGATTACGTAACGTACGAAAGCAGGCTACAGGAACTTCCCGGAGGGGCCTTAACGGCCGCTGCGATGGATAACCGCATCTCCGCGTACGTGCTCGTTGAGCTTATAAGAAAGGCGAAGCCTCAGACGGAGACTCGGTTCGTGTTCTCTACTCAGGAAGAGCTCGGTCTTAAAGGGGCTCGCGTAGCTACTTATCGCATATATCCGGACGCCGCGATATGCTTGGACGTCACTCATTCCAAGACCTCGGGCACGCGCTATCATGAGGACGTAAGGCTCGGTAAGGGAACGGTAATTACGCTTGGCCCCATACTTAACCGCGACCTCACGAACCGGCTGATAAAGCTCGCGAACGAACTTAAGATTCCGTATCAGTTTGAGGTGAACGATAGGTCTACGGGAACTAACACGGACGTGATAACCCTCACGCGCGAAGGCGTCCCCACGGCTCTCGTGAGCGTACCTTTGAGGTACATGCATACCCCCTCGGAAGTAGTCCATCCGAAGGACGTGAAGGCCACCATCGACCTCTTAAAAGCGGCTGTGGAACGTATTAACGAGCTAAAAATAAACCCTAAGATACGATTTTTTATCGTTCTACAAGGGAACTCCCCGTGAAGAGAACGGTACTCGTTCTATCATTCTTAGACATGTTCCTAGTCGGATACACTTATCTGCGGATACCTATACTAGATCGTCTGATCTCGGTAGCCCACACGAACAAACTCGCGGCCGGGCTAGCGTTCACCCTTTACTCGTCGTTCGGAGCGTTAGGGATGCCGTTATGGGGAGCCTTAGTTGATCGTATGGAGAACAGAAAGCCCATAATCGCGTCGTTATCGCTCGTAACGGCCCTTGGGACCATTCTTATTATACATCTAGGAGGGGTTCTCGGTGTACTTCTAGGGATGGCTCTAGCCGGATTAGGATCGATGGGCGTGTATCCCGTAGGATACGTGCTCATCTCGGACATAACCTCGCCCAAGTATAGAGCTACGGCTTATTCTTTTCGGTCCATCATCAACGGAGCCGGTCAGGCTCTCGTGGCGGCGTATGCGATATTTATAGGTGTACACGAAGGTATAAAGGCGGAGGTGTACGCATATCTGTTCACGCTATTCTTTCTCACCGTCTTATACCTACTTATAGGCGATAACATACCGCCTTCTAAAGGACGGAAGAAACCCAGCGTGAAGAAGCGGTTAAAGATACTAAAGTCCAGCGACTTAAACCACCGTTTGATGTTCTTCGTATTAATATATGCGGTCCCGCGGGGCGCGCTTCAGGTATGGATGGTAACGTATTTCGTAGAGGCTTGGGGTATGACCGAGACCATGGCGAGCGTTATGATGGGAATCCTCGCGGCCCCCGCCTTCCTATCCTTCCCCATCGTTAAGCTCATCGATTACATGTATAACGAAAGACGTCTGTGGATAAGACCCGTAAGCGCGGGAGTAGCTATCATGTCGTTCTCCGTTCTCTTCATAGCGTTCTTCTCTATCCATTATGTTCGGCCCTATGAGCTTACCGATCGCGTCGATAGGGCTATTCTACTAATCATCGAGGCCATCTCTAAGGATAACGTTCTACGCCGCGCGTTTCTTCTAGGGGCATTAGCGTTCGTGATCGCGGGAATCGTTGGGCCGATGAAGAACGGAATACTCGCGGACGGAAACCTTCCGGAATATAGAGGAATCTTGTACTCATCACTCTCGATCATAGATACTATATCTAGAGGATTAGGAGCGTTTATGGCGGGAGCTATCGGAGAGTTCGTCTCCTTAAAGGTAGCCCTTGAGACTATCCCAACGGTTCGGATACCCTCGGCGATCATTATGCTATCCATATCGAGGACGTTCGAAAATGAATACAAAAACGTGATGCGCGAGATCGCCTATAGACTAGGCGACTCACAGCGAAATAAGGTCCCTCATCACGCGTTACGATCGTGGTCTTTATTCCGTCTATATCCACGTAGAAGCCGTCTAATCCGGGATCTATTTGTGTGACGCCTTCTAACAATAGTATTAGATCACCCAAGGAGGCGCGCACCTCCCGGGGGTCGATCGTGTTCACCACGTATATCAAATGCCCACCACGCGCTAACGCCTTAAGTCCTATATTGAGGTACTTTTTAGCGATCTTCACGTATCTCGCGGCTTTCGGTCTCACGTATTCGACGTAAGGCTGAGGTCTCAGTCCTATGTCCGATGATATAGTATTTACGATCACGAGATCGTATTTCTTCCCTAAGAGCATATCGGGCTTACCGTATATGGCGTTGATCTCTATACCTATGCGCTTTCTGATCTTCTTTACTCTATTTAGTAGACCACGCAACTCCGTCGCAATATACACGTTAGCGCCGCGCTTAGCTAATAATGCCGCGATACCGAGGTCGTCGGGAGCAGGGATGAGGGCTACGTTCTTTCCTGATACGTCGTCCTCTATTACACTCAACGTGGCGCCCCGGGGTATAGGATGTAAGGCTCCTATCTCATGGAGGTCTGAACCGCGTAGATCGGGTAAGAACCGCGGTGAAGTGTGCATGTATAAAGCCGCTTTCGACGATCCGGGCCTATCGGATAGGAATCCTATTCCTATAAACGGACCCTTAGATGCCCCTACGTTATATCTCTTCCCGGGCCTCACGTCCTTCGTGATGATATGTTTACCACGCACACGCCTCCCTACTAACGCGCGTACGGATCCTATGCGATCGAGTTTTATCTCTAATAAGTCCGGGTCCCTCCTGCTCTTTCTTTCTATAGTCTTTACGCTAACGAATATCTCCCCCTCGTACTCCTTTATCTCGGCCTTTACCTTATCGTCCTTTATCCTTTCTAATATGTCTTCGGGCGTGAGCTCTAGTATCTTCCTAGATGTGCGTATCCTTACTTTATCGTCCGGAATCCAAAACCGTTCCTCAGAGGGTGGCTTAAGTAGGTTCCTTAATACGTACGAAGTCCTATCGCCAAAGTATTCTTGTAACTTCGATTCGAGCGTAGGGTCTATGCGCCTCATGATCGCGACGAAATTTCTATCTATTCGTTCTAACGCCTCGATCTTCATAAGAGTCTCTAATCGAATTCGGGAAGGGGTTTTAGAATCTAGGAAGCGTCGCGATTCAAATTTAAGTTGAAACCCGAACCTCTCACATGGGCCTTAAAGACGCCTTGAAGAAGCTCTCTCCTATAGACTACATCTTAGCACTAATAGCCTTACTTAGCGGCTTATCGATCGTCTTACCTCGGGCGTATCACTATATTTATTCTTACGGTAGCACCGAGACTTCGGTAGAACAAATTAGATACATATATAATCTAACGTCGAGTCTCGAGCCTCAATTCACGTACGCCCGGGTAGGCCTCATAATAGCCTTAATTTTCTCCCTCTATCGCTTATACACGAAGCTTTCGGGGAAGCCTCTAAACGAAATTCGGAGCATCATTACGTCCCTATTAATCACCGCGGGAATCTACGCCTCGATCTTAAAGGGCCTAAGGGCATTCTACGTTCTTGAGCTCAACGCCTATAAGGTTGTAGAGAGCTCATACTACGATCGGCGGGCTCTCGGATCGGGAGTAGCCGTAGCGGTCCTAGCCTTTATACTCGCCTTCGCGGTGTTCCTCATCGACGTGGCTCAGGTATCTAAGTATCTATCGATGCGCATACTTCAAGGAGCGATCACGGTCATCATCATCCTAGTAATAAACTTTATACTCTTCCGCTCGATGCCCGGTAATCCTATACTACAGCGGTTAATGGAGTCTAGGAACGTCGCGAAGACGAAGAACATCACCGACGTGATTCAGGCTCTAGAGCACATGCGGGGACTAGATAAGCCTAAGTGGATCCAGTTCGTACAATACTTGCGTAACATGCTCATCTTCCGCTTCGGATACGCGATGCGCGTGGAGGGAGGAGGCCGGGTACGGGACATCCTAAAGTTCCGTCTCGTAAACACCGTAATCCTGATGGGAGCTTCAAACACGTTATCGCTACTACTCGGAATAGGACTAGGAGTGATCGCCGCTCGCTATCGTAAGACCTTCACCGACGCCTTCCTACTCTTCAGCTCTCTATTCCTATACTCCGTCCCCGCCTTCCGGCTCGGTCTACTACTCCTATATGTGTTCGCCTTCCAGCTAGGGCGGTTCCCTATAGGAGGATACGTGACGCCCGGAACTCACGGATTAGCGTTCGTAATATCTTATATACACCACATGATACTCCCGCTCGTCACTCTAACACTCATATCTTACGGAGGTACGCTCCTAATCACTCGTTCCACGCTTATCGACGTGTTCACCGAAGACTACATACTCACGGCTCGCGCTAAGGGTCTGGACGAGAAGACCGTCCTCTACAAGCACGCGCTACGTAACGCTATGCTACCTTTAGTCACAATCATAGCTCTAAGCTACGCGGGAATAGTCTCGGGAGCTATCATCACGGAGACGCTATTCAACCGGCCCGGAGTAGGGCGTATCATGTATGACGCCTATACGACGCGCGACTTCCCCGTATTAGAGGCCGCGTTCTACATCACCGCGATCCTCGTAGTAATAGCTAACATTATAGCGGACATCTTGTACACGTACTTAGATCCGAGAGTAAGGCTCTGATTTTTTGATGATACTTCACTTTTACTCAAACCTAAAAGGAGCGAGAGACTTAATAGCGAGCATCTTTTATGTCGTCTTTCGGCTTAACATAGAGTATGAGTCGCGAGACCAAGGAACTTATCACTCGGAAGGGGAAGCTAGAACTACGTCGGAAGAGGTTCCTTAGCTTTCGGAAGCAGTTCTCGATGTCTCGTACGGGAATGGCCGGACTTGCTATTATATTATTCTATACGTTCATAGCTATCTTCGCTACGTATATTTCACCGTTTAAGCGGTACGAGTTCGTAGGCCCCGCACTACAGAAACCTAGCTTAACGTTCCTATTCGGTACCGATAACGCCGGTCGTGATATGCTCTCCGAGCGGATTCGGGGAAGCCGCGTGTCCCTCACCGTAGGAATCACCGCCTCCATAGCGTCTATGATCATAGGTACCTTATTAGGAGTGATCAGCGGTTACTACGGAGGATGGGTAGACACCATAATCATGCGTATCGTCGACATCTTCCTCGTGATTCCCGGTCTTCCTCTTATGATCGTGATAGCCGTAGCTATAGGAGGACAGCTAGGATTCGTAGCGATCATCATCGTGATCGCGATCCTAGGACGGGCCGGTACCGCTAGGCTTGTGCGTTCTCAGGTATTAGCGGTAAAGGCTATGCCTTACGTAGAAGCCGCTCGCGCCGCTGGAGGATCTAACATGTACATCATCTTCCGTCACGTCTTACCGAACGTGATGCCTATCGTGTTCGCTCAGGCCGTATTAAGCGTCGGAGGAGCGATCATGTCCGAGGCTGGAATATCCTTCCTAGGATTCACCACCGGTAACTACATCTCCCGGGGTAAGATGATGAACGCCTTCCTAAGCCAGTCCGGTCTACTAGAGAAGCGGCGGATGATACTCACGCCTGGAGCCGCTATAGCTACTATCACCTTCGCGTTCACGATGCTCGGCTACGCGTTCGACGAGATACTTAACCCGAGGCTAAGGAGGAGATAAAAGCCCCGATGAGGTGATTCAGATGGCTAAGCGTCCCACGGCCGCTTCCCGTTTTCTTTATAAGAACCTAGCTGAGTGCATACATCCGCCCGAAGAGATTAAAGAGCTAGAGTACGAGCTCTTCGAGCCTTATCTAGTAGAGGACGTTAACATTGATAAGGACACCATAGTAAAGCTCGATAACCTTACGATACGGTACGAGACCACTACCGGCCGGGTAAAAGCCTCCGAGTACGTAAGCTTCGATCTGAAGCGCGGAGAGATACTTGGTCTCGTAGGGGAGAGCGGATGTGGAAAGACCACTACTGCTTATGGAATACTCCGCCTCTTACCTCCCGAAGGAAAGTACCGCAGCGGCCGCGTGATCTTCAACCTAGGAGCTCGTTATGGCGAGGTATATCCGATAGATCTCACGAAGATCCCGGAACACCTCCTACGCTATCTACGTCGGAAGCGCATGAGTATAGTATTCCAGGGAGCCATGAACGCGTTTAACCCCGTGATGACCGTCGGAGATCAGATCGTGGAGGCTATTATGGTACACTGTCCCGGAATATCCGAGGAAGAGGCTCGGAAGCGCGTGGAGGAGCTATTCAAGCTCGTGGGACTAGATCCGGAGAGAGCTAAGAACTATCCGCACGAGTACTCCGGAGGAATGAAGCAGAGGGCTATGATCGCTATGGCCCTAGCTCTCGATCCCGATCTAGTGATCGCGGACGAGCCTACGACCGCTTTAGACGTGACCATTCAGGCTCAGATATTAGAGCTCATGAAGCGCCTCATACGCGAGGGTAAGATTAACTCGATGATCATGATCACGCACGACTTAGCGGTAGTAGCTGAGGTAGTAGATACCGTAGCTGTGATGTACGCGGGACGTATGGTGGAGAAGGCGGACGTGTTCACGATCTTCAAGAAGCCGCTTCATCCCTATACTTATCTACTCATGAAGAGCATTCCGTCCGCTAAGGCTAGGTTCGCCGGTGAGAAGTTGAAGAGCATACCCGGAGCCCCGCCTAGCCTACTTAACCCGCCCCGCGGATGCCGCTTCCACCCGAGGTGTCCGTACGCTCAGCACGTATGTTCCACTAAGGAGCCCGAACGGAAGGAGATAGAGCCCGGTCATCGGGTCGCGTGTCACTTCGCTGGAAGAATCACGCGGAGGGATTGAATAGGGAACGGAGGTGATATAGTATGCCGGGCGAGCTACTATTAAAGGCCGAAGGATTAAAGAAGCGGTTCGAGGTAAGGGTGTCCGCGATCGACGTACTCGTTAAGGGAATACGCGAGAAGCCTTACGTAAAAGCCGTCGACGGAGTAAGCTTCGAGTTACGTGAGGGAGAGTTCCTAGTATTAGCTGGAGAAAGCGGATGTGGAAAGACGACGACGGGAAGAGTAACGCTAAGGCTCACGGAACCTACCGAAGGACACTTGCGGTTCAAGTTCGACGAGGAGGAGCGGGGTATACCGTATGATTTACTCCGCCGCGCTGGAGCGATGTTCCGCGAGGATATGGTAGACGTGTTCACGATACCCCCGAAGCTATTGAAGCACTATCGTCGCGTGGCTCAGATCATATTCCAGGACCCCTACGCTTCGCTAAACCCGAGAATGACCGTATACGACATCATCGCTGAGCCTTTAGTCGTAAACGGCCTCGTAAAGAACGAAAGGGAGAAGCGCGATAAGGTCATAGAGGCCTTAGAAGCCGTAAAGCTCCTACCGCCCGAGGACTTCATAAAGCGTTATCCGCACGAGCTCTCCGGAGGACAGAGGCAGCGCGTGGCCATCGCTAGAGCGTTAGTACTTAACCCGAAGTACATAGTAGCCGACGAGCCCGTGTCGATGCTCGACGTATCGATACGCGCGGGAATCATCAACCTACTCATGGAGCTTAAGGAGAAATACAAGATCTCGTTCCTCTTTATCACCCACGACCTCTCCACTGGAGCTTACGTAGCCGATAAGATGGCCATAATGTACCTAGGGAAGTTCGTAGAATACGGAGACGCGGAGAAGGTTCTGCTCAATCCGATGCATCCATATACTCGG
>JAMOTR010000094.1 GCA_027068385.1 Candidatus Heimdallarchaeota archaeon | reverse complement strand
AGGTACGGAAGCGGCTCTCACGGTGGTACTCGCGGACATCATCAGGCAAGTACTTGGGCTCGATCGCTTTAAGCCGAGCGAGAGGCACGTGAAGCGTTACATTGAGGAACGGGATCTATACGGTCGCGTGGCGAACTATCAGACCCCAGCTAAGCCGGATCAGATCGCTAAGGCCGTGGAGCTATGTCCCATAGAGATCACCGGAGAGGCTACGGATGATATAGAGGTAAAGGGGACGCGCGACGTATATGGCGTAGAGACGAACAAGTTACGCGGAGGAGCTATGCTCATCATTAACGACGGTCTAGTAGGACGCGCGAAGAAGCTCCTAAAGAAAGTAGAAAAGATCAGGGATAAATACGGTGATCGCTTCGACTTCTCGCGGGTCTACGAGCTCGTGGAGAGCTTATACGGTAAGGAAGAGGAGATCGAGGAAGAGGAGAAAGAGGAGATCGACCTGATGCGCGTGCTCGAGGACGACGATCTATACTATAAGCTCGTGGAGAAACATAAGGAGATACCCACGAAGGAGGATCATCCCCACTACTTCAAATACCTCGACGACATGGTGCTCGGAAGGCCCGTGTTCTCTTATCCGGGACGCCCAGGAGGCTTTAGGCTCCGTTACGGCCGCTCGCGCGTCACCGGGTTCGCGGCCGTAGGCATACATCCGGCCACGATGGCTATACTCGACGACTTCCTCGTTCCGGGCACGCAGATAAAGATGCAGGGTCCCGGTAAGGGGGCGGTGGTGATGCCGGTAGACTCGATAGAAGGACCGATCGTGCTACTTAAGGACGGAACCGTAAAACGTCTTAATAGCTATGAGGAGGCCGTAGCGGTAAGGGAAGAGGTGGAGAAGATACTCTTCCTCGGGGACATGTTGATCGCTATAGGGGAGTTCATAGAGAACAAGACCCCCTTGCGGTTTCCCGGATATAACGAGGAGCGGCGGTATGAGGAGGCTAAGAGGAAGGTCCCGAATCCTCCGAAGGACTTCGACTCCGCGTACGAGGCTGTGGAGTTCTCAAAGCGTTATAACGTGCCGCTGCATCCTAAGTACACGCACTTCCGGCGCCTCATATCCGTGGACGACCTGAGGTACTTACGGAGACGGATAAACTTCTCCGACGGCTCTTACGACGAGCGCGTGAAGAGGATATTAGAAACTATAGGGGCTCAGCACCACATCGAGGAAGATCGCATCGTGATAGACGACGAGGTGATATACCTTCTATTATCTAATAAGGACGTAGATCGGAAGAAGTACGAGGGAGAGACGTGCACGCTTAAGGTACTTAAGGAGATCTCCGGAGTAAGGATACGCGACAAGGCGGGGACGTTCATAGGGGCTAGGATGGGGAGGCCCGAGAAGGCGAAGCTACGTAAGATGGCCCACCCGTTCCACGTACTTTATCCCGTGTCCGACAAGTCCAAGAACCGCGAGATCGGTGAGCTAGCGAGCGGGAAGGTAACCGTGGACCTCGCTACGTTCAAGTGCCCTAGGTGCGGGAGGATCACGCATACGTACTTCTGCCCCCGGTGCTTAGCCGAGGAGGGCGTGATCGTACGCACGGAGCCCATATGCGTGAAGGGAGAAGTGGAGGAAGGCGCTAGAAAGGCTAACGTCGTCGAGTGCGATAAGGCTAAGCCGTACACGAAGTTCAGGCTCACGGAGGACGTGATCAGGAACTATAAGAGGATAGCCGAGAGGATGAGGATAGAGCGGGACGGGAAGATCAAGGGCGTGCGCGGACTCATGAACGCTAGACGCGAGCCTGAGTTCGTCCTAAAGGGGATATTAAGGAAGAAGCACGAGATCTACGAGTTCAAGGACGCCACTGTGAGGTTCGACTCTACGAACGTTCCCATCACACACTTTAGGCCTAGGGAGATACACGTGAGCGTAGAAAAGCTACGCGAGCTCGGATATAAGTACGATATCTATGGGAACGAGCTCGTGAGCGAGGATCAGATCGTGGAGCTAAAGCCTCAGGACGTGATACTACCCCGCGAGGCGCTGGAAGCTATGCGGCGCGTGTCGAAGTTCATCGACGAGCTCCTCGTAAAGGTATACGGGCTTGATCCGTTCTACAACGCTAAGAGACCCGAGGACCTCATAGGACACCTCGTCGTAGGACTATCTCCTCATACATCCGCGGGAATCGTAGGACGCATAATCGGCCGGGTAAACACGCATACCGGGCTAGCCCATCCGTATCGGCACGCCGCTAAGCGTAGGAACGCGGACGGGGACGAGGACGCTGTGATTCTTCTACTCGATGCGCTCATAAACTTCTCCCGTCACTTCTTGCCCGAGAAGCGCGGAGGACAGATGGACGCCCCGCTCGTGATACAATTGATACTCGATCCTCAGGAGGTGGACGACGAGGTACATAACATGGACGTGCATCGGAGGATACCGCTAGAGGTGTATGCGGCCGCGGTATTGGGACTCGATCCCGGTGAGGTAGAGGATCACATAGAGATCGTGGAGAAGCGCTTAGGGACACCGTTCGCATACGTAGGCTTGGGCTTCACGCACGACACGAGCGGCTTCGACTATGGCGTGTACGTGAACCGTTACTCCTCCGGGGGCGAGATGATAGAGAAGTTCTTCGCCCAGAGGCGCTTGGAGGAGAAGATCGTGGCGGTGGATACGAAGGATACGGCTAAGAGGGTATTAGAGAAGCACGTGATTCCCGATATTCTCGGGAACTTCCGCTCTTATATGAGACAGAAGTTCATGTGCGGCTCTTGTAATAAGACCTACAGGCGCCCGCTTATATCCGGAAAGTGTCCCGAATGCGGCCGCCCGCTGAGGCCCACGCTCTCTTATAATAGCGTCGTGAAGTACTTCGGGATACTATTATACTTAAGGAACCACATCGACGACGAGTACTTACTTACGAGGATCGACGTGATCATAAGGACGCTTAAAGATACTTTCGGGAAGGTGGACGTAAGTGAGGCGGATAGCGTCCTCTCGTGATTTTAAGAAGACGTGTACGCACGCTTATTTAGGCTCTTTAATACTCGATTGTAAGGCCCGGATAAAGGACGTAGAAATAGAGGCCTCGATAACGTGTCCGAACGGTCGCGTGAGGATAAAGACGCGCGAGTTCGAGGTGATCGCTGAGGAACCGGGAGAGGCGTTCTACGAACCGACGCTCGAGAACCCCATGCCTTCCACGGAGATCGTGCCGAGGATAAGGAAGGTAATGAACAGGACGCGCTTAAGGGA
>JAMOTR010000093.1 GCA_027068385.1 Candidatus Heimdallarchaeota archaeon | reverse complement strand
TGGACGACGTGAATAACTTCCTCGGCTTCCTCGTGTCGTATGAGGAGAACGTGGTGAGCTTTTACGTATACGACGGAAAAGAGGTGAAACTCGAGGGGAACTACAGCGACGCTAGGTACATTCTGGGGATGAACGGTGAGTTCTTAATATACGATGAGGGGATGCACGAGATCGCTAGGATGAAGGTGGAGAGAGAAGGGAGTAGTCGGATAGAGCCGAAGCCCGTCAGGGAGATGCCCGCTGAGCAGGCTGCCGTCGCCGCTACCGGAGGTTCCGCGGGCCTCTTGGGACTAATATATTACATACGCGAGAGGCACCTTACGAGCGTTACGAACGTGAGGAGACTCTTTAAGGGTAGGGCGAATAAATATCTAATTATACCCGCGTTGGGCCTTATAATCGAGCTCGCCTTCGCCCCTAAGGATCCTCTAACGCGGCTCGTCGTGTTCTTCATATCCATAGGCGCGGGTTATAGCGTGTATTCTATGGTCACGAGGAACGTTAAGCGCAAGTTCATGCGGATATTCGTGATATACGGGTTCGTAGCCTCCTTCTTGGGTCTTATAGCCTTAACTCGGCGGCCTTCCGTCGTAGCCTTCTACGCCTTATCTGGGGTTTACGCATATTTTATTCATAACGAAGGTTCTTATGGTGGAGGAAGCGGGAATAGAGTTAGAGCTCCTCGAGGGAGTTTTTTATAATCCACGGATGAGGATCAACCGCGACATAACCGAGGCCTTTGTGGTGAAGCACGGGATAAAGAGTTATGCCGACATCATGGCCGCTTCGGGTATACGCGGGTTCCGCATCGCTAGACACGGTGTAGAAACTCGGCTTAACGATAAGAGCATAAGGGCGTACGCGACGATATTGTGGAACTCTCAGAGGCTCGGTTTGAACGTGAACGCTACACGTATGGACGCGAAGGAGTTTCTCTTGGAGTATAAGGGCATAGAGTTCATAGATTTGGATCCGTTCGGGACGCCCGCCCCTTATTTACCAGCCGTCGTAGAATATAAGCCGAAATACTTAGGGGTGACGGCTACGGATACAGCGAACTTATGCGGGAAGTATCCTCACGCGTCTAGACGCTTATACTTCGTAGAGAACTTTAAGACGCCTTTTTGTCACGAAGTGGGAATTAGGATACTCTTGTACGCGATAGCGCGCGAGGCGGCTAGGAACGATATGATCATAGAGCCTCTCGTATCGTATTCTTATAGGCATCACATGCGCGTGATCGTACGCCTCATTAGAGCTAGCTCTACGGCTATAGACCGGATGCTCACGAACGAAATAGGACGGCTACGCTTCGACCCGGATACTTATAGAATAAACATATCCGAAGGCATAGCCGGATCGGGTATCGGTCCTATACGGATCGGGGACATAGGGAATCCGTTCTCAATAGAGCCCCTAATAGGTTATAAACGGAACTCTGAGGAAACTAATAAGATACTTAGGATGCTCTTAATCGATTCTCGGGCCCCTATAGGGTATTACGATCTACACGAGATCGCAAGAATAAGGAAGGAGAGCCCGGTATCGAAGAGGAAACTATTAGAAAAAGCCCGCGAGATGGGTATATTTCTAAGCGAGACTCACTTTTCACCTAGAGCCGTGAAGGGCGTGAGCGTGGACGCTGTGATCGAGGTGATCGAAGCCTTAAGACGTCAAGGAGGGCCTTAGATAACGTTTCTATAGGCTTCTCCGCGTATTCCGTAAGGTTTTTCCTGCGCTTTAAGAGGCGCTCTATGATCCTCCTTATCTCTTCGTCCTTCTCTACTTGTAACCTATGCTTTAGCGCCCTTCTAGGTGATGTTAAGAGCACAGCGACGTCCTTCGGTACGCCGCGAAACATGTAGATGAGGATCCTAGCTATCCCTACGATCGTATTCGTCACGCCTATTACGTTACCGAAAAGCGTGATCTTTACCCTCTTAGCTTCCCGACGTTCGGCTAGTTTTGACGTTATTCCGGAGAGCCTGTTACCCTTATCCACGATACCGCCGATCACGTACCAACCCCTCTCGGGCTCCTTTAGTTCCTCATCGGCGGACGGATCCAAATAGATGACCTTCCCTTCTATCGGCTCTTCCGTAACTATGAACTTATGTTCCCACCGGAGGCGCCTCATGAGCCCCTTTACGAGATTTATCTGAAGCCCAAGCTTTCTCCTCTCTTTCTCCGTTAATAAGTGCGAGAAGCCCGTGTCTATGATTATTCCGGGAGCATCGCGTGCGTACCTCATGATCTCTTCTCCCGATATGTCCTCTCCCCTTAGCCTCACGCTTGCTTCCTCCGGTCCTCTTAGAGAGATTACGCGTATCCCGTATTCTACTTCCTTTAAGAATCCCCTTCTTGGTTCTTCTTTAATACCCCTCTTTACCGCCTCGTTAGCCGCCTCGGCTAGACTCATGGGAGAACACGTATGTATCGAATCGTATCCACGCCTTAATAGTTCGGCCGCTAATGCGGCCTCCGGAGGGAAGAACCTCATTCGAAAAACCATGCGCTCAAAGATCAGTCTAGCCCTCTTTTCTACATCTTTCATGACGTTCTTCCCTTCCTTAATCACGATCGCTATGGGTCCGAAATCGATCGACTCCATGATCCGTATGCTCTCGGGCATTCCGAGTTCGGGCCGAACGTTATCGATTACCCTAAGCCTCTTAGCCGCTAAAGCGCCGCATCCGCCCGGAAAGACACCGTATTTCACACCGAACTCCTTCGAGGCCCTCTCCATGTTCTCATACATGGGTCCTTTACCCACGATCATATATGGTCTAGCGATCTTCACGAAATCGTAAATGAGCGACTCGACGCGCGTAGCCGTGGTGGGACCGCACGATATCACCTCATTATCTTTTACTATGGGGCCCGCTATGTACACCAAGGAGCCGGAAAAATCCACGGGGGGCCCCTCTTCTATCACGCGCTTCATCGCCACGTCACGTATCGTGATCACCCTTCCGGTCCGATAAGTGATCTCTATCATAAGAATCTCCTCGGCTTCCGATCTATCGTTTTCCGCCTTTCGTCCCCTACGGGGATCACCCGAGGAGGTCTTAAGAGGTGTCTCCAAGAATCAGGCTCGCCCACGTATACGCCTGTGGTGATTTCCGGTTCTTCCACGATCACCTCTTTAGGGAGATATCCCCTCCGGCCACATCTCGGACACTTCCGTCCTTTCCCCTTCCCCGCGGACTTAAGGCGCTTTCCGCATACGGGACAGCGGGGATTCATCTCTCTCTTTCTCTCCACGAGCTTCAACACCCGAAGCTTCTCAGCGTTGAGAGTCATATCCCGACCGTCTCCC
>JAMOTR010000092.1 GCA_027068385.1 Candidatus Heimdallarchaeota archaeon | reverse complement strand
CGCTCGCCTTAGCGATCTCATACGCTCTTTTATGCTCCCCTATCCGAGAGTCCACGACGCTTTTCGGGAACTTCTCGGAGAGGCTTAAGACTAACGCTTTTAATATAGCCCTCGCGAGGTACGCGTCGAACTTGTTCCTCCTCAACGCATCCCTGTATACCTTCGTGTTATTAAGCGCGAGCTCTATCGTGGTAAACGCCTCCGATAACGCTATGTGTATCGTGTGCCGCCTCTTATTGAGATGCCGTATCGCGTCTACCGGGTAAAGTCCGGAGAAGAGCTTAACCTCCTTGGGCATCTTATCGGATAACAGGTATAGGGCGAGCCGTACTAGTCCTAAGCGGATCCGGTTTCTAAATATGTTCTCGGACTCCCCCTCGCTTATCATGTGCTCGAACGCCTCCAATGAGGTCACGTCTAAGGGCTTTAGAGCGCCTGGTAGGAGTTCGTTTTGAAGGTAAGCGAGCGCCAGGATCTTCCGTAACTCCGTCCTCGGCCTAAGGCTCAACCTATATCTCTCGCTCGCCGCTTGTAGGCTCTTAAGGACCTCGTTTACCTTCTCGTTTCCCGGTAACGTGTTACCCGCTATGATCGCGAACACGCCCTTAATGGATCCTAACTCCTTCAGGAACTCCCGGTCCTTATCGACGCTCTTCCCCTCGGCATAGCGCTTTTGAATCTCGTCTATGAGTATCACTACGGGCTCCTTTAGGGCCCTCTTCCTAATCATCTCGCTCGCCTCTATGTGATCCTTAGCCTTTCCTAAGCCGAGCTTCTCGAGGATTACGTCGTATATCGCGTCACCCTTAATTACCTCCTCCTTCGGTATCACGACGATCTCTATCGAGGCCCTTACGTCCTTCCTCTTGATCTCCTCAAGTATCTCCTCTACGCTCTCCAGCGTGTCGCGATAGAACTTGTTTAATTTCTCCTCGTCCGTCGATACCTTCGATAAGCTCTCCCTCCGCTCCTCTAGCCGACTCCTTATCCTGTGCGCCTTTCCCATTTTAATTAACTCGAACGCCTCGCGCGTGAACGCTAATAGGTGAGACTTTCCCGTACCCAGCATATCCACGATCACGTAAGCCTTCGGCTCGTCCGTGCGCAAGAACGTGAGCACGTCCTTTAATATCCTTAAGATTGGCTCCGTCGGTAACGTATCGTCTAAAACGTCGTCGCGTATGTCGATAACGCTCTTTAATATTCCCTTGGATTCTAACTCCCTAGATATCTCCTCAAGCTTCCTCGGAATAGAGTTTTTATCTAACGCTGTAAGCATCTCCCGTATATCTTCCTCCGAAACGTCCGAAATCGCTTCCTTAATCCTCATTATTAGGGGCTTTACCATTATCTCTCGTACGACCATGTTTTTTAACCGTATTAAAAATAGAGCGTCGACCGTTTCCTAAGAGGTTCTCGATCGGCATTAAAAAATCGTTCTAGAGCCTCCTTTAGGATGCTTATGAGCGTGCTTACGATCGCCCTTTCTTCGTCCTTCTCCTCGATGTCCCTCTCTTTAATAGTCCTTATGTATAAGCGGAGGGCGCTGAGCAGGTTCTCGTAGATCCTCCTCCTATCCGGATCCTCCACTATAAGCTTCCTCGCAGCCGCCTCTATCTCGTCCCGGTCACCGGGGTTCTTTATCGACCTATAAGCCATGAGGAGCTCGTATAACGCGGGGAAGTTTTCGGCTAAGGTCCTGTTGTCCGCCTTGCTTAAGATCTCATACAAAGGCCTGGGCGTGTACGCGTGCTTCGTTATAGAACGATTATCGGGCTGAGTTAGGACGGTATCCTTAAGCTTCTCAAGCACGTTCTTCGTATCCTTCCCGAAGAGCTGCTCGATGCTCGGTTCCTCTATCGTCCCCCTCATTAAGGCGTACACGTAAACGGCCGTTAGGTCCTTCTTAGCGAGCTCTAGGTTTATTCCGAGCGCGCTCTCATAGATCTTATCGATCACGTCCTGAGCCTCCTCTACGATCCTAGAGAGCGCCTTATAGTATATCTCTGGGTCCGTCGTGCGTACGTAGAAGCCGAGCAGCAATCCTACTATACTCGCCACGAGCGGAATCACTTCGGATAACGTTGGCGCTATAGGCGACGCGTCCTCGTCCATGATCATCTCTAGGAACTCCCTCAACCGCCCTACCTTAAGATCCTTAGATATTATCTCTATGATCCTCTCTAAGTCCTCCTCCTCACCGAGATACATCACGTCCTTAAGCTCTCCTCCATACCTTCCCATGAGCTCATTAAGGAACGCCTCAGCAGCCTCGCGGTTGCCGAAGAGCACGAATATCGTCTTAATCGTCTGTATGCTTCCCACGCCTTTCTCCTTAGAGGTCTCCGAATATACGCTCGTGGCTATCATGGGGTACAATCCCGCGGAGAGCATCGCGGCTATCACGCGAAGCCGTAGCTCCTTTATCGAAACCTTCTTCTTCTCCCCGTCCTTTATGCGATACAACGTCTTCGGAGGGGCGAATTGTAGCACGCCTATGCCGTCCGGCTTTAATACCTTCTGTATACCCTTGAAGGCCTCCGTGAGCTTCTTTAGGAAGGAGTCCACGTCCGAATCGGTGAGATCGTATTCACGCACGTATTCTGGATCCTTCAATCCGCTCACGTCGTACATCTTCTTCATCCGCACGTAGTACAACATCGAGAGATCCCGGTAAGGGACGCTGTCGACGTATGGCGGATCTAAGAACGCGATGTCCGCGGAGTACCGTATCGAAGAGTACTCCTGAAGCTTCTGGGCCGCGTCGTTGATGAGGATAACCTCGTTATCGTGAGGTATGCGTACTTCTTCGGACGCCTTAAATCCGGTCCTCAGCTCCACGGGCTTCGACGTGGAATTAATCCTCGTGATGCCCGAGAAAGCCTTGATTTTAGGTGTGTAATGCGTGAGCACGTTCCTTAAGCTCCCCTCTTTATCTCCCGGTATAGAGGCCTCTACGGGTAGGATGAAGAACCCTATGGTTTGATTAGAAGATACGTGTTTCACGCCCCGTCTAGCTTGTTCAACGCGAGTAAGTACGTTCTGCTGTAGGCTCTTTAATATGAGCATCACGAGCCGGTCGTATGCTTCATCCGGAATATTGTTCTCCTTAAGCCGCTTCACGATCTTCGCGTAGCATAGCAATTGCCTCGGGGTCATGAGCTGGGTCCGGTACTTTATGTACCTGGCGATTTCCGAGATCCCGTGCGGCGCTTCGTCTATGCTCTTAGGTAACTCCTCGTAAGGCACAAGTTCTTCTATTTCGTCCCGCCTCTCTATGAGCTCTTCGATAGCCCTCTCGATCCCTTCTACATAAGGCTCCT
>JAMOTR010000091.1 GCA_027068385.1 Candidatus Heimdallarchaeota archaeon | reverse complement strand
CCATTCAGAGCCCGATCACACCGGAACTTTTCCGCTCGTGATAAAGAAATACGACCCCGTCGTATACGCTCATCCGTTCGCTCACAGGCTCCTCAGGAGCTTCTATAAGATCAACTATAAGGCGCACAGCGTGAAGAACGGTGAGGGCGTCGAGGTCCTAGGGGAAGCTCTAGAGTTCATACACGTACCTCGGCTCCATCGGCCCGATACGATCATCACGATTCGGAACGACGTGCGGTTCACCGGGGACGTCTTCGGATCCTACTACGCTTATGCGGATCCCATATACTATGAGCGTCAGGAGCCCGATCCCGACACTAGGGAACCCACGGACGTGAAGGACATATTCATAGAGGAGGCCGCGGAATACTTCGCCACCGTGATAGGAACTTATCGTACGCGCGGCATCTCTTTGCTTAACGTCCTAAAGGAGCGTAAGCCCGGGATCATAGCCCCGGCTCACGGATTGGTGCGGACTAAAGATCTAGAGGTCCCAATAGAGACGTATAGGAAGCTCATCATGGGAGAGCCGTTCGAGGACTCCGTGCTTCTATTATATTCGACGATGTACGGCTTCACGCTGGAGGTCGTGAGGGCGGTTAAGGAGGAGATCGAGTCACGCGGGATGGGGATACGCGAGTTCGGCTTCAACGATAAGAGCTTCCCTAGGATAGCGGATATACTAGGGAGCGCTTACCTATGTAAGAAGATCGTACTCGTTACCTCCGCCTATGAGGCCGCTTTACATCCTCGGATTAGGTTCGTACTAGAGCTCATTTCCAATAAGGCGCCCGCGAGGGAGATGCTCACGTTCATGACGTTCGGCCGGGGCGCGGCGTTCCCGCGCGATCTTGAGGACGCTCTTAAGAAGGCCGGGTTTAAGATGACCATAGAGAGGTTCTCGATAGGGAACGTGGATGAGGAGAAGATAAGGAAAGCCGTGTCCGACTTCGTGGGCAAACGATTTTTATTAAAACCCTCGACCGATTCGCTCTCTCGATAAGGTCCTATGGAGAACCCTTTTCTTGTCCTTTCTCTATACACGATGAATAAGATCCGCAACGTTTACATTATAGGATCTAATCGGTTAGTGTTAGGGTTCGTTAATTCGGCCGTTCAGACCTACTTAGCTATATTTCTCTCGGAGATAGGAGTATCCTCCGTGAGGATCGGTCTAGCCTTCTCCGCCGGTGCTATATTTACTGGTATCGCACGCATCCTCGGAGGTTATATCGCGGACGTTCACGGCCGCAAGTTAATCGTAGTTATCCTTACTTACGCGTTAGCGCTCGTCACCTTAGTACCTTATTTTTACCCCACATACGAGGGAATCTTGATCCGGCTTATCCTATCGAGCCTCGTCGGATTTTATCAACCCTCCCTCTTCGCCCTCCTTCAGGATTCCCTTCCGGAGAAGGGGCGCGGGAAAGCATACGGATATTTTAACGCGGTAACCATGCGGGGTCGGCTCTTCGGTCCTCTATTCGCTGCTATCGTAGTGGAGCGTTATGGGATCCTACAAGGCGTCCGCCTCTTATTTCTCATCAACGCCCTCACGGTCTTCGGTATAGCGATATCTAGGCACTTCCTCATAGAGACTCTAACGAACGGAAGGAAGCAGTCGTTCACGAGGAGCTACTTGGAAGCCCTGAAGTTCGTTACGAGCCGCGTTCCCGTCCTCGTTATACTCTCCCTTCTCTCCGCCCTAGCTTTAGGTATTACAAACACGGTCATGCCGCTTTATGTAGTATACGTAAAGGGAATACCCAAAGAACAGCGGGGCATAGTCTCTCGGCTCAGTGGCCTCGCGGGATTAAGCTCGATCCTCCGGGGTAAGCTCGTGGACAAATCGAGGACGAAGCGGTTCTCGATAGGCTCCTTAATCGTTACTCTAGGCTTGTTCTTGATACTCGTAGCTCCCCCTTATCGCGGCACCCTAACGTTCGTTCGGATAGTGATCGCACGCTTCATCTCCGGTATAGGGAACTCTGCCGTGAGCTTGTCGTTAAACGTCATCATCATAGATTTAGTACCTCTAGAGCTCCGCGGACGCTTCAATGCGATATCTGGATTCCTCAACGGCCTCTTCAACGGATTAGGTAACTCTCTAGGCGGTCGGGAGCTAGAGGTTCGGTCTCATCTACCCATAATTACCATAATAATCACGTACGCCACGTTCCCGCCTCTTATTAAAAAGATTCGTTTTTAGAGCCTGATCACCTGCTTCGGTAGCGGAGTCCTAGCGATCTTCTCTATATCGCTCGTGTACACTTCACGTATGTCCTTTATTCCCGCCCGTAACATCGCTAGGCGCTCGAATCCGAGTCCGAAGGCGAGTACGGGCTCGTTTATCCCGATAACCTTCACCACTTCGGGCCTGAATATTCCAGCTCCGCCGAGCTCTATCCGCTTATCCTCCCGCTTTCCTATTACCTCAACGGACGGACTCGTGAACGGGAAGTAGCTAGGCCTAAAGCGCACCTCTTTGAATCCGAGCTCGTAGTATAAGTCCCTAAGTATCCCTAGGAGGTGCTTTAGGGTCATTTTATCCTCATATACGATGCCGTCGATCTGGAAGAACTCCGCTAGGTGCGTCGCGTCGATCTTCTCGTTACGATAACAGCGACCGATTACGAACACTCTCTGAGGCTTCTTAGGATGCTCAGCGAGCCGCTTTATGGTGACCGCGGTGGTATGCGTCCTCAACAGAGCCCTCATAGCCTCCTTCTTACTCCGAGTCCCCCAACCTTTGTATCCCTCTATGAGGTCTCCCACGTGAGCGTTGCGTACAGCGGCCGCTAGGTCGCTCGTGAAGTCTTCTACTTCCTTCGGCGTTAATAGATAGAACGTGTCGTGTATCTGTCTAGCCGGGTGATTCTGCGGAACGAAGAGGGCGTCGAAGTTCCGGAACGCGGAGATCACAGGAGTATCCGGTAATATCTCCTTGAACCCCATCCCTATGAGTATCGAGCGTACTTTCTCCATGAGCACTGTGATTAGGTGTTTTCTACCGGGCCTAGGTACCTTTACCTCTATTTTAGGGTCATAAGGCTTCACGCGCGATTCGTATTCGGCCTTCCGCTTCGATATGAGATCGGGCGTAATAAGCGTTATCCGCTCCTCCTCCAACACCTCGCGCGGATCCGTTTTCTCCCCCTTCTCCGTGAGCCTCACGACCGCGACGCTCCTCTGGTCCTTTACTACCATCTTGCGTCTCAAGAGCTCGCGGGCGACCTTCTGTTCCTCCTCGCGTAGTTCTTCTAGTATTACTCCACCTTCAGCGACGCGCTTTAAGAGCTTATATTGAGGGTCTTCCTCTATCGGAGGCCTGTTCTCTATCTTTATGATCCC
>JAMOTR010000090.1 GCA_027068385.1 Candidatus Heimdallarchaeota archaeon | reverse complement strand
AGGTAGATCCGTAAGCATCTCTACGATGCTATCGAACTCCTCGCGCGTGAGTTCATGATAAGGATAGGCTCTACGTACTACTTCATACGCCTTATCGAGATCGTATTCTACGCCCGTTGAGCGAATCATGTTCTCACCGGCCATGCCGAGTATGTGCTGAGCGAGTATGTCGTAGGGTTTCTTAGGTATCTGGACGCGATCGATCTTACGCTTATAGATGTCGCACACGATCGTGGCCACCTCGATAAGGTCTATCGTATCGATCGATATCACGGGTATGAAGCGCCCCACGGATATGCGATCTACACCGTGCCCGGAACGGCCGACGCGCTGTATGGCCTTCGTCACTTGTTTCGGGGATCCGATCTGTACGACCTTATCTACGGTACCTATATCTATGCCTAGCTCCAAACTCGTGGAGGTCACGACGACGGTGATCTCGCCCTTCTTTAGCTTCCGTTCTACCTCCTCGCGCTCCTCCTTAGATAACGAGGAATGATGCACCCCCACGGGCTCGCCCAATAGTTCTCCTAGAACGTAAGCTACGTGTTCAGCGCCGCGACGGGTGTTCGTGAACACGAGCGTAGTCCTAGCGGTCTTGATTTCCTCTACGAGCTTCTCATATAACATCTCCTGATTCTCGGCCGGTATAATGTCGAGGTCGAACGCCTTCGGGGAGTATACGTCGACGATCTTTACGGGCCTTGGAGTACCATCCCTATAATAGCCTCCGAGAAAACGCGCGATCTCCTCTATAGGAGCCTGAGTGGCGCTCATAGCTATGCGCGCGAATTCTCCTCTCGCCTCCGCTAGACGCTCTAAAGAGATCGAGAGATGGGAGCCGCGCTTGTTATTGACTACCTCATGTATTTCGTCCACGATCACCCGCTCGGGATAAGTAACGCTCATGATATCCTTCCTTAATAAGAGCAGGAAGAGCCGCTCGGGGGTCGTTACTAATATATCGGGAGGTTCCTCAGCGATCTTCTTACGCCTACTCTGAGGCACGTCCCCGTGTATGATCCCTACCTTCACCGTCTCCCCCTTATCTAAGTACCCCATCTCTAT
Organism: Candidatus Heimdallarchaeota archaeon; assembly: GCA_027068385.1. Classification (GTDB taxonomy): domain Archaea; phylum Asgardarchaeota; class Njordarchaeia; order Njordarchaeales; family JAMOTR01; genus JAMOTR01. Next base: position 15,484 of record JAMOTR010000090.1, on the reverse strand, counting down.
TCCGTACTTCGTAATACCCTCAATATACGAGAGGAGGTTCCTGCGGATGTCGTTATCCAAAGCGCGGAGAGGTGATACATATACTACTGATATTCTCTCTTCGCGTCCCTTTTCGACACGCTCAAAGAGCTCGTTTAGGATCGCATAAAACGCGGCTAAAGTCTTACCAGAACCCGTGGGTGAGGATATAACGACGTTCTTTCTAGCCCAAACTAGCGGGATCGCCCTCTTTTGTACCTCCGTGAACTTTCCAAACGTGTTCAAAAACCGCTCGCGGATATACGGGCGGGAACGCTCAAGTATCATTAGCCGAGGTATAAGGGTCATTCATTAATCCATAATAGCCTCTCGCGCTCCTTTTTGATAAGCTCCTTATACTCTATGAGAGTACCGTAATCGTCGTCCGCTGGTAATACGAAGTCCACGGAGATGCCGTAAGGGGTATACGTTCCGAATACTTCTACGATCTCTCCCTCCTTTACTTTCTCGACGCGCCCCAGAAGCCTCACTTTATCTTCCCCTAGAGGATCTCTAAGATACACGTGCTTTCCTTCCTTCTCTATGTAACCCACCACGCGCACGTTCACCACACCATCGAAGTCTACGAGCTCGGATATCCGATAAGGTATGTACGTCATACGCCTAGTTTCATAATCAACCGCGCTTTTATTAAGTTCATCTTAGTCACGCGCCCCATTAGTAGCTCCGCGGTGATCTTAGCGAGACGCTTCGTAAAGCGCTTTTTTACCTTACTCTTGATTCCCTTCTCGAGAGCTTTTCTTCCTAAGTGTAGATCATAGCCGAAGCTCGACTTCCGTAGCTTCTCGTACTCCATCTCATCTTCCTTCTTTATAGCCTCAGCCGCATACTTACCGGCCTTCATCGCGTAATATATCCCCATACCGTTAAGCGGCTGCACGTGACCAGCAGCGTCCCCCACTAAGAACGCTCCGTTCTTTACGCTTTCCTTTATACGACCCACTAGAGGAACGTATCCGAACTGGGGCGTATACGTTTCTATATCATATAACGCTAGTAGCTCGAAGAGTTTGTCCCGATACCCCTTAGAATACGCCTTAAGCGTTCCGAGACCTATGCGCGTCTCACCCGTGGGCGATGGATATACCCGGGCGTATCCTTTAGGGGCCCAACGTCCTAGTAAGAGACGCGGTTTATAGAAGCCGCTCACGATCGCTTGATAAGCGCTTCCTATCGTGTACTCGTTTACCCGATCGTGAAACCCCGCCTTGCGTCTTACGATCGATAACGCTCCGTCAGAACCTACAAGATAGCGAGTCTTGTACTCCTCTGTCTCTCCGTCGGGCCGTAACACGCGTACGATCCGGCCTTCTTCTATCCTTTTTACGTCCACCACGCTTCCCCCTAGCTCTAGCTCAGCGTCCATACGACCCGCTAGAGTCCATCCGGCGGACGTGCGATCGATCACATACGCTATAGGCTCCTCAAACTCCACGTGGTATTCGATATCGTTATACGTCACGATGACGTCCTCTACGGCGACCTTTGGGACCGAGCGTAATATCGGGAACTCATCGAACGCCTCCGCCTGAAGCAAGCCCGCGCACGGTTTGCTCCGCGGATTATAAGAGCTCTCGAACACTATCACCTCTAACCCTGAATCGTTTAGATGATAAGCCGTAGAAAGACCAGCCGGACCCGCGCCCACGATCAAAACGTCCACGGAATCTTCCACGAGAATCACCCTAAGACCCGATTATCCGCTTTTTCGCTTCATCCCGCGGCATTTTCTGAACGATTCCGTAACCTACGTATATTACCGAATCGGGCTCTAACGCCTGAACCACAGCGGGTCTATGGGTCGCTACTATAAGCGTCATACCGGAGCTTCTCGCTATAGAGGAAACCTTCCTAGCTAGCCTCATAGCCGTAGGTACGTCCAAGTGCGCCGCGAACTCGTCTATGATGAGGACGTTCGGCTTGTGAGCTAATAGATAAGCGATCCTCGCCCTCTCTTTCTGCCCGGTAGATAACTGATCGTACGTAGCCCTATAAAGAACAGCGTCCGAAATCCCGGCCACGTTCAGAACCTCTACGGCTAAAGCCTCGTCCCTAGTTATCTTGTATATCACCTCCAATATCGCCTCGTCCCCGAACTTAGGCTCTATCTCCCCCGGTATCATAGCTTCGAGCTTAGCGTTCTCCGGTAAAGATACTTCACCCGAGTCGGGCACGTATAAGTCGCTCTTTTCCTTTAAGTAAGAGCCTATGATCATGCGTAAGAGCGTAGTTTTACCAGCCCCCGAGGACCCTACTACCGCTACGACCTCTCCGGGATTTATGCTTAGGGAAACCTTACGTAGTACATATTTCTCTACCCTACGGTGATGTACACCGAAGGATTGGAGGACGATGCGCACGCGTTCGCTGAGCTTATCTAACGAGAGCTCGCTCGTGTACTTCTTATTTACCTCTATTAACCTTATAGGCCCGCTTAGCTTCTCGACCCTTCCGAACCTAGGCCTCCGTAAGCGACCACCGTGCTTCTTAGCTATCGGATCCGTCTCCAAGAACTTATTAATGTACTTCCGTCCTTCCTCGGTGAGGCCGTAATATAACACGGGCCTTCCGGAAGCAGTGTCCCACATGTACTTAAACCCTACCTTCTCGAAGAACGGATTATACCTAGCCATCATCGCTATCGTCTCCATCAAGTGCTTCTCGCGCCTCATTTCCGGTATACGCCTCTCTTTTACCCGCTTGATCGCCATCTTCACGGCAGCCTGTCCGAGACCGTCGGAGCGATATTCGGGATGTATCACCACGCGAGCTATACGCGAAGCCGCAGCGTCGCTCTCCGTTATCGCCCTCTTCCTAGCCTCTTGCCGCAGCTTGTATTTAGCCGTAGCCCCGTTCGTCTTCTTGAGCTTAGCGTATAATTCTTTGAGCTCCTTTTCGGGCCGAAAGACCTTCTCGAACCGCTCCTTAGGGAACACCTTTTGACGTATATTCTTTTCTATTCTCCCGTCCGGAAGCCTGCGGTGCATTAACGGAATCGGAGGATCGACGCGAACGTATCCCACCACGTCCGGCTCCCGCGGCTTTCTATCGGCGAGCATGAGTATGAGGAACCTTGAAGCGGGCGTTGAAGAACGTATCTCGGCTATATGTACATATTCGTCCGTCCCGCACTTAGGACACACGGGCTTCACGTTAGAACGGATGAACGTCTTACACTTCTCGCAACGCCATACCGCTATTACGTCCTTTTCCGAGGCGTAATGATACTGCTCCAATTCCGCGATGCGCTCCAATTCCCGTTCCTCGGTAGCCTCCTTCGCGATGAGCTTATAAGAATATATAGGCTTATTAGAGAGCGGACCCAAACGATGGACCGTGATCTCGTCCTTAAACGGGGGCCGAACCTTGATCCGCTCGCCATTATACTTCCTATAAAGCTCGTATTCATTCCTAGAGTACCTCCTCTTCTTCCTCTTTACTACTATACGCACCTCTTTTTGCTCCTCATCGGGTGAGAACACTATCCGTTGTCCGATCGAACCGGGAATCTCTAGGAGCGTGTATCTCCTCGAGTTCGGTGTTTTTATCACTAGGATTCCGTCCCATCTGTACTTTCCTATCGGTTCCCTAAGTTCGACCGCCTTCCCTATTAATTCCATGATCAGAAGAGATCCCTCGAAGGTAATCAAATATTATTCAATTTGATGTCTAGATCTAGGCGCACCCGGATTCTAGCCCCGCGCTTGATTCTTATCGGTATCGGTTCCTCGAACGCCACCACGGGTTCTACCTTCCGCACCCGTATACTCTTGTTACCGAACCGCTCTAGAAGCACGTTCGGTTTAACGCGATGATAATCGTAATATTCTAATAGCTCGCGAGCCTCATAAGGACCCTCTACATCGGTTAAGGAAACTATACCATAGAGGCGGGAGTTCGCGATGATCCCTATGTTACCGCGGATGTTGGTCCTATAAGAACGGAGCTCCCGCTTCTTTAAGCCGCGTACTAGCATACGGGCGTAGTCCTCATAGACGATCAGTCCGTGCTTAATATGCATGGTAGTATTCGAAAAGAGAAGATTAAAAAGAAATGAATTCTCGCGCGACTTTAGCGTAAAACCTCATCCTCTGAGCGGTTGTAATGAGCGAGCCGATCGTAACTACGATCGCGGCTAGGGAAATCCGATCGAAGTATCTAAGTGGATAAGGTATACCGAGTATGTATAGCAAGACGCCCACGAACAACGTGCCGAGCTTTTCTTTTCTCTCCATGAGCCCCTTACTTAGACCCGATACCCCGAAGAGTTTCTCTCCTAGTATTCTCGTATAGCTCGGTAGGATCATGGAGAAGTACGTGAGCATCGCTAGCCGCCGCGGTAAGAAGCCTCCTAAAGCGAGGGAGTATACTATTAGGAACTCCACGATCCTATCCGCTATGCGATCTACCATCGTCCCGTACTTGGAGGCCGTTCCCGTAGCTCTAGCTATCGCACCGTCGAAGACGTCCATGAACACGGAGAGGGAGAAGAGGACGGTGCCCCGTATTAGGTCCTTCTTGATCCATACGTATACGCAAGCGATGAGCGCTACGATCACAGATAATGCGGTCATAGCGTTCGCTGTGAGCCCTAATCTAGCGAGCGCCCTTCCTATCGCGACGCTCTTCTTTTCGTACTTCTCCCTCCGTTTCGGCTTACTCGAGTCCATACAATCACCTCGATCGGCTTATCTTGAACGAAGAAGCCCGTGTTTCTGATTCCTGAAGTTCCCGGATATACGTAGTGCCGCACGAAGACGTACTCTTGAGACGGGGTCAAGATCTTTATGTACACGTCCGTGTTTCCGCTCGCGTAGAAGGTTACGGACACGTAATAACCGTCTCCCGTGAAATATGAGTTCCGATCCTTTAGGTATGCCTTCTCCGGAGTCCGCGGATGTAACCGGAGGGTTATCATTAATAATATTAATATGAGGTACGCCCGCCTCTTGTTTATCCTCACGTTCACTTCCGGGACGATCCTATCGTAGAACGCTACGAGTATGATGAGCGGTATGAATATCACGGGGTATTTCCTGATTATGATAACTAGGTATCCTAAGTACGGGACGCGCACCTTCGCGACGCCTACTACGTCTTCCGGATATACGTCCCGAGGGTCGGGTGAAGGGTTCGTAGCCGGATTGTCCCCCTTCGTGACGTACTTACCGTCCTTCTCCCCGATGAGCCTATGTATAATGTATATGTTCCCGTGCTTGTACACGATTACGTCCCCTATCGATGGCTCATCGTGTGTGAGGAACACTAAGTCGCCCACCTTTAGCGTGGGTTCCATGGACTCCGAGGTGACTACGACGATGAACGGGGACATTATAAGAAGATATAGCGCGATCACGCCCAACGTTAGGCGCATGAGGTGATGTACTGATCGATTATATCCCCTCTTCTATATGTTTAGCGAACTATGATCGCGGCTCTCGTTCATGGTGAGAGATATCAAAACTTCGACGTATAACTTCACAATGGAGATCGAGCGGGAGTTCGGTCGTATCGTGATTAACGGTAAGGAATACAAAGAGGACGTCGTGATTTACAAGGACAAAGTCTTTATGAGGCCTAAGGAGTTATCCGCGGATAAGAAGGTTGAGGGTCATACGGTCCTCTCCGTGGCCGAGATTGATAAGATACTTGAGGAAATTGGTGAGAAGCCTCAAGTAGTTATTATAGGGACCGGAGCAGAAGGTAAATTACCTATAGAGGATGAGGTAATAGAGAAGCTCAAAGGTATGGCGATACGCGTCATCACTCAGGTAACTCCCGAGGCGATAGAGACGTTTAAAGAGCTAAAGAGTATGGGCGTAGAGCCGCTATTCATCGTACACATAACGTGCTAAGAGTTTTTAAATAGGAGACAAGTTTTAGCGTTAAAAACTCATATCGTCCCAAAGCTCCTATCGCCCGCGTCACCGAGGCCGGGAACTATGAACGCTCTATCGTTAAGACCCTCATCTATGGAAGCGACGATCATGTAAACGGGAACGTCTAGCCCTTCGAACTCCCTCTTAAGTTTCTCTATACCCTCAGGAGCCGCTATCGCCCCGATTATAGCGATGCGTTTAGCCTTATGAGCGACCCTTTTCACGCTTTCCGAAAGAGTCGTTCCCGTAGCTATCATAGGGTCTACGATCACTATTAAATCAGCTTCCGGCACGTTCTCGTAATATATCTCCACGCGTATCTCACCGTCCTCTATACGCTTCGCGGCCATGAGGCCTAGAGAGGACCGATCGAGAGCATATAAAACCCCTTCGGCCATAGGAAGACCAGCGCGTAAAATAGCTACTATCGCGACTTTATCCTTAGGCGCGATACCTTTAGCCTCAGCGATCGGGGTCCTTACGCGTATCTCTTCCCGATTTATCACGTCGCTCATCTCCAACGCTAACGCGAACCCTAGCTTCTTTAGGTATTCTCTAAACGTTTTAGGTTCGGTCCTTTCATCCCTTAATATCGTAAGGAAATAACGCACGAGTTCGTTCTTCGACTCCCTAACTTCCTTTAGGGGCATTAGTTCTACATCTCGTTTACATATTTCTTATCCCGCGGTACTTCGATAGGGGCGAAGCTTGATATTTAAGAAGATTAGCGAGCGCCCGAGGATATAAACGTAGAAAAGATACGGAAGAAAAAATAGGGATAGGTCGATACCCTTTTTGTCTCTCAAGATACGGACGCATATGAGCGAGCTTGAGAAATTTTTCTACCCTAGGTCCGTAGTAGTAATCGGAGCCTCTAGGAAGCCGGGCCACGTAGGTAACGTGATCGCCGCTAACTTCGCTAAGAAGTTCAAAGGGGACGTGTATTTCGTTAATCCGAAAGGAGGAGAGCTCTTCGGAAAGCCGTTATATAAGTCGATCGACGAGATACCCGCGGACGAAATCGATATGGCTGTAATCGTGGTACCCGCTAGAATAGTACCCGCGGTGATGCGCGAGTTACCTAAGAAGAAGGTGAAGGCGGTAGTAGTGATCTCCGGAGGTTTCGCTGAGGTAGGAAGAAAGGATCTTCAGGACGAAATAGTGCGCATAGCTCGCGAGCACGGTATGCGCATCATCGGGCCCAACTGTATAGGCGTGTACGTGCCCGAAAGCGGCGTGGATACTATATTCCTACCGGACGAGAAGCTCAAGAGGCCCGGTGACGGTCACACCGCGTTCATAACCCAATCCGGAGCCTTCGGAGCTAGCTTCCTAGACTACATAGCTCACATGGGACGGGGTATATCGAAGTTCATCTCTTTCGGAAACGCCGCGGACGTTAACGAGGTGGACTTACTAGACTATCTAAAGGACGACGAGAAGACCCGCGTAATAGCCGCTTATCTAGAGGGGTTCCGTGACGGCCGTGGATTCTTCGAGGCCGCTAAGGAGGCGACTAAGAAGAAGCCCGTGATAGTGATCAAGGCTAACCGTAATCCCGCGGGAGCTAAGGCCGCGAAGAGCCACACGGCCGCGCTAGCGACCGACGACGCTGTGGTGGATGGTATGTTTAAACAGGCTCGCGTGATACGCGCGATCACCCGGGACGAGGCTTACGACTACATACTCGCGTTCGAGCTCATGAACCGGCCCGTAAAAGGAAAGCGCGTACAGGTAGTAACCAACGGAGGAGGAGCCGGGGTGATGACGTGCGACGCCATCGGGGATTACGGCCTCGAGCTCGCTGAGTTAAGCGAGGAGACCTATAAGAAGCTACGCGAGACGTTCCCGGACTTCTACGTCGTGGGCAACCCGGTAGATATAACCGGATCCGCTAGGTCTCAGGATTACATCGTAGCGCTAAAGCACGTGATTCCCGATCCGAACAACGACGCGATCATACTCATAGTGTTGCCGAGCGTGCCCGCTCTCGATCTAGAGGAGCTTAAGAAGGGGCTAGAGGAAGAGATCATACCTCTCATGAAGGAATACAAGAAGCCTATCTTCGCGGTATCCATGGGCGGAGAGCAGGCGGAGGACCTTAAGAAGCGGCTGATCTCTAAGGGTATACCTACTTATGATGAGCCCGATAAGGCCGTACGCGCCCTCTCGACGTATATAAACTATCGGCTTAATAAAGAGGAACGATTTTTATGAATGAACTATAAGTACATAGGCGCTCTTAAGAGGCGTCGTAAGCTCGTGATGGATGCGTTAAAGGACTTTTGTCGGGAGGTTCGCGATAAGAGGAATCGGAGATCCGTGTATGTGATATGGGAAGAAAGAAAGGTAATCGAGGGGCGCTCGGAGGAGTACCCGACGATCATTATACCGAAGAAGGACGGCTACGGGAATTATTACGAGACCGTGAGGATAAGGATCGACAGGCTCATCATAGATTCGGACGTAAAAAGCGTCCTCTTACCCATATTAAAGGCGTTGAAGTACGAGGCGTTTGGTCCTAATATAGTGTCGTGTGATCTCCACTTTAAGCGCTTAAAAAGAATAGACGGCAAGCTCGTGTACACTCCATACGTTAAGATAAAAGGACGCGCGCGGTTGAGCGATAGCCTCGCTGAACTAATAAATAAAATATGTAGAGAACGGGGCGGAAATCGGATGTAAACTCTAAACTTAATAAAGAGCGAATACAAAGTTCTATCGGGCCCGTAGCTCAGCCTGGTAGAGCGCGGGGCTCTTAACCCCGTGGTCGCGGGTTCGAATCCCGCCGGGCCCACCAGGGCTCGGCTAAAAACTCGCGGTATTATCTGAAAGCGGTAAACGTACTCGTCCTCTTTCTTATATTCCTTGAGCCGCACTTCCTGTAAGTCGCTCTCTATGTAAGCTAAGAGGTAAGCGTAGAATATCGGGTTAAATCCGATGTCTTGGACTTTAACGACGATGTCGTTACCCTCTCTGCGCACTTCCACCTTTATGTGTCCCGACTTGAAGTAGTCCTCGATGAGCGTTTTATCCTTAGATAATATGAACCGCGCTACGGTCTTCGCTAGAACGCTCACCCCTTCCTCTCCGAGCACGTCCTCGAACGTCCTAAACGTACAGACGGCGGTCTTCCGTACGTCCTCTTTATCGATGGGGACGGGCTCCTTAAACCCGAGCTTCTTGAGGTCAAGACATGCGTACTTCTCCGTCCCCAACATCCTATACCGAACGGTTAATACCTTCTCCTTACTTATCGGAGCCTCTTCTATGATCCTATTTAGTATTATGTATAGGGAGTCCCCCACGATGTTGCACAAAGCGTCTAGAAGGAAGCGATGAAAATACCTCAACAGTTCTTCCCTACTCTTAATCGCCTTCATGTGGGGAAATTATTACGATAATTTTTACGGCTAAAACTAAAGATAACCTTAAATATACCTAGGGAATGTTTAAAACGTTATCGAAATCGATGTTGTATTTATAAATGTTTTTCGAGTTATAAAATAGCCCTATAAGGGTTTATCTTATGTATCGCTCTGTCGAGTTCTTCAATGCTTGTGATACTCGACTATGGGGGAACGCTAATACGCATGAAGAGGAGCGAGGAGGATGTGCTTAGGGACACTCTCAAGGAACTCTCTAACCGGTGGAACGTCGACGTTGAGCTTTTAGAGAAATCCTACAGGGAGATTTTCGACTCGTATAACAGGCGGAGGAACGAATACCACGCGGAAGTGTTTAGTAGAACGCTCCGGAGGGCTTTCTTAAGGCGCGTCGTGGACGTCACCGAGGACGATATAAGGAGGGCCCACTCGCTCTTAGTAAAGAAGCGGCAGGAAGCCACGGAACCGTTTGAGGACGTGCGCGAGACCTTAGAGGAGCTAAAGTCTCAAGGATATAAGCTCGCTTTGCTAAGCAACGCCACGTATCACGACGCGGTGATCGGCTCCTTAGATTATCACGACCTCCTTAAGTACATCGATTATCCTTATACTTCCGCCTCCTTAGGCGTGAGGAAGCCCCATCCGCGCTCATTCATATTAGCGGCCCGCCTCTCGGGTTTCGAGCCGAAGGATGCCGTAATGGTGGGGAACGACCCATACAAAGACTATCTAGGTGCGGTTAACGCGGGATTAAGGGCCGTTCTCATAGATAGATCTGGGGAATCGAAAGCGAACGTTAAAAACGTAATAAACGACCTCAGGCGCTTACCTGAGATCCTCTCCTCACGTTTTTGATGTACTCTATTTCCTTCCTTAGCGCCTCAGCGAACCCTTCTAATATCTCCTCCTTAGCGAGCCCTAAGATCCTTATGTGCTTCTCTCCTCCGGCCCCGAATCCGCTACCGGGTACGGTATAATACCCGTACTTCTCTAATAGAGATATCACGAAACACTTTTCGTCCTTAATCACGTTGATCTTCGGGAACAGATAGAACGCTCCTTGAGGCTCCGTTATTTCCACCTCTTCGATCTCCTTAAGGAGCTTATAACCGTAGAACATGCGCTTCTTAACTACCTCTACGAACCTTCTTACGTCCTCCCACAGCTCCTTAGAATATTCCTTAAGGGCCTTCGCGATCGCCCTCTGAATTATCATGGGACCGCTTATGCGCGTGCGGAGGAGTTTATCGAACTTATATTTCGTGGTCACGAAGTCCATAGATACGTACTTGATCCGGTTCCTCTTCTTCCTGGAGAACGTCTCCTTCACCTCTTTCGGCAAGTACTTCTCCGGGTCGTAGAACCGTACGTACCCTACGCGCCGCCCGGTGATGCGGAAGTTCTTAGAGAACCCATTTAGTACTATCACGGGAACGTCCTTAGCGATCTTTACGATGTGCGTGTAATGATCGACGAACAAGATGTCGTCGTATATCTGATCGGCTATGATGGGTATCCCGTATTCTCCGGCTACGTCCACGATCTTGTACAGCTCGCGATAATCGAGGACGTAAGAGGCGGGATTGTTCGGATTTATCACGACGATCGCGTTCGAGTCTTTAGCCGTCCGTCTCAGCACGTCCTCGTCTATCTCCCGACGTCCACCGTCCTCGACTACGGGCTTCACCGGGTAGAAGTTATATTTGGCGTCCGCGATCACCGCGTGGGACATATACAAAGGATATACGGGACCAGGAAGCGTCCGGAACTCTCCCGGTTCTAAGAGGGCTAGGGCCAAATTATGAATCGCCTCGGAGAGACCGATCGTAATAAATATATCTTCCTTAGCCGGCCTTACGCCCGATTTCCTATACTCTAATTCTACTATAGCCTCCTTAAGCTCCGGATCACCGGAAGAATTACCGTACGCGTGAATGGATGGAGGGGATTCCTCTATTACCTCAATGAGCGCCCTTTTTAGTACCTCGGGTATATCAAAGCCGTGTTTTATAGGATCACCGGCATGGAGTCCGTACACCGTTCTACCGTGAGCCTCTAATTCTTCCGCTAAGGGCGCTAAATCCCTAATAGCGTACTTAACGAGGCTAAGCCTCGTGAACTCGTCGCTTTTATGAACGCGCATAGTGATCCGAATATATCTAGGACACTTATAAGTAGAACTGCATCGAAGATTAAAACGAATCAGATACCCCAGGGCTCTTCATCCGTTAGTCAGAATCGGGAGCGCTCATCAGGGTATAAAGGAGGGAGTTCGGTTATATAAAAAACAAACCTTCAGTAGTTCTCGAGGTAGTATAGTAGATCGTCCCGAACGGTGTTCTGAGACCGCTGTAGAGAGTTGTACTGATCGGCTAGGTTGTTATAGTCCCTATAGTCGCTCGGGTAGAAGATGCTCATTCCGTAGGCGTACTTTATGTCGGTCTTGAAGTTGATGAGGATGTGGTTGAAGTATAGGTCGATGATCGCGTTAGCGGTGTCGGAGACCTCGGACACGAAGTATCCGGATAGGTATACGTAGAGCATTAGGTCGGCCTGTAAGTCGTAGAAGAAGTCGGTAGTGTAGTAGCGTATGCGGTCCTTATAGTAGCGATAAGTTCCCCGGTTGTTCGCCACGTCGTATACGAAGTCGTCGAGCTTCTGCTTTAGTTCGTTCGCGTAAGCGGTGTCGAACGCTCCTAGGGTCACTCCGGAGATTCCGGCGTTCTGATACCGGTTGTAGTAGTAATCTACGATGTTCTTAGCCCGGTCGGCGGCGGTGGTAGAGGGGTTATTTACGAGGTATCCTAGTACGTCATCATAAGGCCGTCCGTACCCGGGCTCGGTCTGCTCGGATAGAACTAATACATCGGCATAAGGAGCTAGGGTCCGATATACCTCGATCGTACCCATGAGACAAGCGTCGAACCCTAATAGGTCGAAGTGATATCCGGATATCGCGGACACGATCTCGTCTAGGGTCAAGTGATCACCGTTGTTCGTATCATCCCGGGCGGCTCCCATCCGCGCGCCTCCGTGGTCCCGTATGATTAAGGCGTAATGGTTAGCGGGATAGTTCGACACGGCCCGGGAGACGAAGCTCCTTAGGGTATTATAATCTCCGGTGTTTACCTCACCTAGGCTCTTTAGAGTCGTGTAGGATCCGTGGTTGATGTAATAGTAATAAGCGCCGTCGTTCGAGTAATCGATGAACACGACTATGTTTATTCCGTTCTGAGAGCCGACGTTCATCATCTCGTTTAGGTCCTTATAAGCATAGTCGTTCAAGTTATTATCGGCCGCCATGTATACCATCACGGTCCGATTAGCGTTCGAGGAGGCGTGGGCGTAATTAAATACCGCGGGTACGGCTAGGGCTACTACAACGAGGATAGCGATTATACCAAAGAGCTTACGGTTCATATCATAAGTCTAATAATTCCTAATAAAACGTTAACCATCTCGTTTACATTAAGCAACGTTCATGTATACATACGTAAAAGCGCTCCTTTTTCGAAGTTAAATAATATGGTATTCAGAAGTGAGAGCAACTCATCATTCGTCTTCAGAAGCCGCGGTTCTCATCATTAAGAGTTTTTGGAGCCGGGGCCGGGATTTGAACCCGGGACCGCGGGATTACGAGTCCCGCGCTCTACCAGGCTGAGCTACCCCGGCTCTGTATAAATCTAATCACGATAAAAATAAAGATTTCACTCGGGGAGGCGATTTAGGGCCTTGATCATCTTATTATATACGAAGGCGGTCATCAGCGTGTCCTCCGCGTTATAGCGTATTAGCTCGCGCACGAGCCTCTTGGGCCGTCCTCTTTTCTTAGCCTCCAAGTACGCCTTATAAGCCCGCCGCCCGTCCTTATCGCTCGTACGCCTAAACCCCAAAGCCTCCGCCACAGTCTTCAATCCCCTCTTACGTCCGCACGGCAGAGCTATCCGCTGCTTCTTAGGGTCCTTAGGGAAGATCAACGCCTGTAGATCTATGATCTTCGGTATCTCTATTCCGTACCTCTCCGCGGCCTTCCTGAGTATCCTCTCGTCCCCGGAGGTTCCGTATCCGATGATCATATCGTATTTCGATATCTCCTCTAGGAACCTCCTTTCCTCGTTGTTATCCCTTATGAAGAACTTCCTTAAGCGACCGTCGTGATAAGAGGCGACCCGTATTATGGGCTCCTCCGTCGAATATCCCCTCTTCAACGCCCTAGCGTCGAACTCTAGATCGAAGAACACGGGCCTCTCGATGCTCTTAAGAGTCTCTATGATTTCCTCATCGTACGGCTTCCGAACGTACGTGCGCTTTTCCATAAACGCCCTAGCGAACATCGCGATGCGTCTTAAGTGAGGGTCCTCATATTCTCTATAAGCCCGCTCCCGAGGGGGTTCTTTTAATATCTCTTCGGGTATCTTCCGGGGCGTTTCGGGCATGAGAGTGTATAGAACTACGCCCCTAGAGCGTCTGGGGATGTATATTCTATGGCCGTCCACGACGGCCCCTAGGGAGGCGTTGATGAACGTTATCCCATCTATCCTAGCGTATCCGGGCCTTCTAGGCGTCTTGAACACGACGTATTTAGGTCTCCTATCGAACGCTATCTCGCGCGTCTCCAGAGAGCCCTTGAAGTCGTCTAATATCCCGAAGGGAGGCTCCTCAACGAATAACACTTCGTCCTCTAGCTCCTCGGGCAAGAGCGTATTACCTTCTATTATAATAGGATCTAATAACACGAACGCGTCGGGCTCAAACGATCTTACCCGAGACACGTCGGTATAACGAGTGACGAACGCAAGCCTCATCGTAAAAAGATCAAAAGGTCTATTATAATTCGAGATCGGACTTCTTTACCATCTTACGTATAGCGGATTTAAGTACCGTGAACGGCTCGCGCGTCCTCAGCTCCCTAGCGCGCCTCAGGTCCTCAAGGGAGCGGTTCTGTAGGAGCAACCCTATCACAGCCGCAGCCTCGTTACGCGTGAGGTCCTCGGTTCCATAAGATATAGCGTACCGCCTCGCTATCTTCACGGACGCGTCCTTCACCACGCTCCGGGGCGCGTATCCGTTTAAGAACATGCGTAACCTGTGCTTTTGTGCTCTAGTGAGCTCCAAGCGGCTCTTCTTCTTATACGGACGCATCTCCAAGAGCTCCTTCACGATCCCTATCTCCATGTCCCGATAAGTCCTAGGGAGCGTCCATATTAGATACTCCATGAACTCCTCCGTAAGATAACCGACGTCCACCTCCTCGGATAGGGGCATTAGGACTATAGCGGAGTATTCTCCGGATATCGGGTTCCTCCTGGGAGATAAATATACGGCAAAGAACCCGTTGCGCCTCCGGAAGCGTAGTAGTTCTTCTGTAGCCCCGAAAGCTGATCCTAGCCGCTTTATCCCGAGCCTATCGTCCTTAGCTATGTATTGCGTGAGCGAAGACCCTATGCCGCGCCTCTGAACGCTTGGATGGACGGCTATACGCACTATCCTAGCCCCCCTAAGCCTCAACGTGGGCTCGAATCCGTACATGCGCGCGAGTATGTTCGGTATTAGATGACCCGGGGTGTCCGTTTCACCAGTAAGTATACGCCTCGATAGTTCCTCCGGTATTTCCCCCTCTATCGCTATCTGGGCCACGGCTAGTACCTTTCCGTTCTTTAGCTTCGTGTAGTAGGCCTGGTGATGGGGCGCGTCTAATAATAATATGAGGTCCTTTGGGTTATTGCGATAGTGAGCGTATACCATGATCGCCCGTATCCTTCTTAGCGTCTCGTCCTCTATCGTCTCGAGCCTCGTTTTATCTAGGAACTTATGTTCGTACGCTTTCTCTTCTATGAGCCTTTTATCCTCCTCCGTAATCTCCTCTAGGTCTACGTCGAGGAGGAACGCGTCATATATGAAGCGCTCGACGGGATCGCCAGCGTTATAGCGTATCGGCTCCTCCATCTCCACGCGCTTAAGCTTCGTCCTCTCCTCTAGCCTCTTAAGGAGGCGTATCGCGAACGTTCTACCGAGACCTTCGTATCCTGATATCGTGGACGAGAATATGAAGCGTCTTGAGCGTCTTAAGAGCGATTCTACGACGTGTATAGGCACGGCTGAGGCCTCATCGACGACGATCACGTGGTAATAGTCCTTACCTTCGGAGAGCGCTATCGATGGGGGCATGTAACGCACGTA
>JAMOTR010000089.1 GCA_027068385.1 Candidatus Heimdallarchaeota archaeon | reverse complement strand
CTCTATGAACTCGTCGTAGGGAACGAGGCGCGAGCGCTCTTCACTTATCGGCCCTTCGTTTATTAGGCGAAGGAGCGAAGAGTATGAGAACGTCATCGCAAGCGGAACCGTCGATAAGAGGACGATTAATAAGAGCGAGCCCTGACTATATCCGAACTTCTTAACGGCCGCGAATAGTATCCGTACCTCTATGAAGGATAACGCGAAGAGCGAAGCGAGAAGGACGAGGGCCCTTAGCCTTTTACTCTCCGGGAGAAAATCGTCGAGCATTGAAGCTAGCGGGATAAAAAATCAAATCTCCTCGAGCTCGGGGTTCGTGTACTTCACGTGCCTCTTAATTAGGTCCCGATACCGATCGCGATAGCGGTTCAGGAGCTCGACGTCCTCCTCGGTGTATCCCCTATAGCGCCTCTGGTACTTTAGGTATTCCTCCACGGGCTTCATGTACTTATCCGGCTCGAGATACTGCTTCTTCGAGATCCCGTTTAGGTACCGCTTTCCGTTGATTACCTCATATAGAGGCCGTAGTCCGGTATCCACGGCTAGCTTAGCTAGGCCTACGCAGTCGCGAGGATCGGTACCCCGTCCAGGAGGACAGGTGAAGTGTACGTGTATGTAGCGGAACCCGTTCTTTATCTGCCGCCTAGCGCGATAAGCCTTCTTATACATATCGGGTACGTATCCTATAGAGGCGGTCGCTACATAAGGAACTCCGTGATCGGCCATGAGTACGGGGACGGGCTTCTTAAACTCGCGCTTACCCTTAATCGGGGTCGTCGTAGTCCTAGCTCCGGGAGGAGTAGCTCCGGAGCGCTGGTATCCGGTGTTACCGTACTCCTCGTTGTCGTAACACACGTATATCATGTTCGTCTGCCTCTCAGCGGCTCCGGATAGGGTAGCGAGACCTATATCTACGGTACCTCCGTCTCCGGCCCGCACCACGGGAACGACGTCGTCGCGTCCCTGGTACTTTAACGCGGCCGCGATTCCCGAAGCCACGGCAGCGGCGGAGGCGAAGGCGGTGTTGAAGACGGGACACGCCATCGCGGACTTCGGTATGAATCCCTGCCGCACGCTCGAACACGAAGCGGGTATGACGTAGATGACGTTCCTTCCGAAGGCCTTGGAGATGATCCTCATCGCGAGCGTTCCTCCGCAGCCCGCACAAGCGTGGTTACCCTTAAGGATATTAGAGAACCTGTTCTCGATCAACTCCTCGTTCGTAACGCGAATGGGCTTGATGTCGAACTCTACCATTCATATCACCCCCTTTACGATCTTAACTAGATCGCTATAAGGTACGTCTTTCCCTCCTAGTCCCACGAGCACGTCGTGTATCTTCGGCTTCTCGTCGTCTCCGAGCTCATATAGCGAGGCCTTGATCTCCATCGCTAGCTGCCCTCCGTTTCCTACGCTTCCCGGAGATAAGCTACGGGTGAATACGAACACGTGCTTCCTTCCGGCTAGTAGCTCGCGTATCTCCTCCTCGGGGAACGGCCTGAAGACGCGTACGCGTAGGGATCCGGCCTTGATTCCATCCTCGCGTAGCTTATCTACGGCTACTTCCATCTCCTCCGCGATCGTACCCATGGACACTAGGACGACGTCCGCGTCCTCGAGCATGTAAGTCTCTATTAGATCCCCGGTGAAGCGTCCGGTGAGCTTCTCCCGCTCCTTAGCGGCCTTCTTAATTAGCTCCTTAGCGTTTAGTAGGCGCTTGTGGAAGTCGATACGATACTCGTGATGCATGTTCGGAGGCATCGGGTTACCCATAGTAAGAGGTCTCTTCGGATCGAGATACACGGGCGGCTTATAAGGCGGGAGGAACTCGTCCACGATCTCCTGGTCGGGTATCTTAACTCCGGCGTACGTGTGAGTGAGGATGAACCCTTCGAGCGACACGAGGGCCGGCATGAGGACGTCCCGATTCTCGGCTACCTTATAGGCCTGGATGACCATGTCGAGGGCCTCCTGGTTGTTCTTCGCGAAGAATATTAGGAAGCCGGTGTCGCGCGTCGCCATCAGGTCGGTCCGCTCGGCCCGTATGTTCCGAGGCGGTCCTAAAGTACGGTTCGCTAAGGCTAACACTAGCGGAGCCCTAGCTCCAGCGGCCCGATAGAGCATCTCGATCATGTATAGGAGTCCCTGGGAAGCGGTGGCCGTGAAGGCTCTCACGCCCGTTAGAGAGGCTCCGATCACGGCGGACATGGCGGAGTGCTCGCTCTCCACGGGTATGAACTGGGCGTTATACTCCCCGGCTTCTATCCGCTCGGCTAAGCGCTCTATGATGTGAGTCTGAGGGGTTATCGGATAAGCGGCTATAACTCCCACACGGGAAAGCCTAACTCCCCGAGCTACGGCATCCGAACCGGATAATACCTTATACTCCGTCATACTCACTTCACCTCTATCTCCGCATTTATCGCCTTCACGGGACACACGGATACGCACACTAGGCATCCCTTACAGTAGTCGTAGTCGATCTTCGGTATCCGCTGCTTGAGCTTACGTCCGTTAGGTAGCTCCTTATAGCGTATCTCGAAGTCTATTACGCCCTCGGGACAGTGTATGATGCACTGACCGCATCCGATACACTTGTTGTAGTCGATCACGGGCTTCATCGTACGCCGCGATCCGGTCTTTCCCGCTACCCCCTCGGAAGGATATCCCCGAGGAAGGAACATCTCCTTCACGCGCTTCTTCCGCTCCTCCCGTCCTTCTAAGTCGATCCCTTCGGGTATCCGACTCATACCTTTTCACCTCTTCCTCCTTAGTATCTTCACCTCTTCGTAAGCTCTCTTAGCCGCGTTCACGTTCGCCTCCGCGATCTTGGGCCTGTGAGCGAAGCGGTTGTATATAGCCTTTAAGGCGGAATCTAGCGTTACCACGTTCGTCGCCTTTACGAGAGCCCCGATCATGGGCATGTTCACTAGAGGCCGTCCGGCTATCACGAGTCCAAGATCGCGCGCGATTTGAGTAGCGTTTACATAAGCGACGTTCCGCTTCTCGGTCCGCTTCTCATCGGGATGAGTGGTGTTTATCACGATCCGTCCGTCCTCCTTAAGACCGGCGGTGACGTCCACGTGTTCTAAGAGGGAAGGATCTAGGACGATCACGATATCGGGTTCGTAGACTTGCGAGTGTATCCTTATCGGCTTCTTATCGATTCTCGTGAACGCTAACACGGGCGCTCCGCGACGCTCGGCTCCGAAGAACGGAAACGCTTGACCGTGCATGCCGTCTAGATAAGCCGCTTCTACTAGAACGGAGGAAGCCGTTACGGCTCCCATACCTCCACGGCCGTGCCGACGGATTTCGATCATTCATAGTAACTTAAGAGCCTTTTACCACGTTTTCCCTTCTAAGATCTTAGAAAGTATAGGAAAAATCGTTTGAGTATATCGGCTAA
>JAMOTR010000088.1 GCA_027068385.1 Candidatus Heimdallarchaeota archaeon | reverse complement strand
GCGAATCCCGCTCGGGTATGTGTTCGGTGATCACTACTATAGGGGATAACCCAGCGTATATCGCCTCCATTACGGCATCCTTAGCGAACTTAGCCGGTACGAATATCACGCTCGCCTCGGCTCCGGTTTCCTCCACGGCCTCCTTCACGGTGTTATACACGGGCACTCCGTGTACCTCTAGTCCTCCCTTCCCCGGAGTCACTCCGGCCACGATCTTCGTTCCGTATTCGAGCATAAGCTTCGTATGGAAGCTTCCTTGGCGTCCGGTAATACCCTGAACGAGCACCTTCGTATCCTTAGATAGACCTAGGATCGCCATGAAGCTCTTTGGGCGAATGATTTCTACTCGTTTCGTCGGCATCAGAATCTCCACGTAGAATCTCTCGGGTCTAAGGAACTCCTCAGCGAAACGTATGACTTCCTCATGTTTAACGCTATTCACGACGCGAATTCCTTCGCGAAGTTCCCGAAACGGGTTCCTCCGCACGATCTCGTTCCTTATTATACTCGATCCCGCGTTAATAATGTCCTCATAAGCCCTATATAGCGATCCTAGGAGGTTATTTCTAGAGTACTCTAAGACTTCTTCATCGATCCTTCCGCACGCCAGTTTCTCGAGCTCCTCGAAGATCACGTCCACGGCTTTATAAACGTTCTTAGGCGAGCTCTCGAATTCTATCACGAACACGTTTAGACCACGCATCACGTACATTTGAGCCGCTATATCGTACACGAGGCCTTCTTCTAGGCGTAGCCTAGAATATAATACGGCATCCGTATGGGCGGCAAGATAGCGTTCTATAAGCGTAGCTACGGCCGAATCAAAGTCCGATATCGTGGGTATATGAGCCGCCATAGAGACGTAAGCTACCCCCTCATGAGTCCCCTTTATTTCCTCGATGCCGCGCTTACCCGTCTCCTCATAAGTCACCTTACTAGGTTCTTCTCCTTCAGGTAGCTCTATAGGATCCGGCGTTTCTTCTACGTTCCCCACGAGCATCATGAACGCTGATCTTTTTCCGAGCGCCTTCTCGTGAAGCCTCGCGATAAACTCTAGATCTATCTCATATAGGGACTCCTTTATGTCCTCGTAAGACCGGCCGAGCGGGCAGTTCTTCCCGTACATCCTTCTAAATAACCTCGTCGAGACGTATCCTGAGGGCTCCGACAAGCTCCTCCGCGCCTCTTCTATGAGCACCGCATCGCGTTCGCGCTCAAAGTCTTCCTCGGTCCATAGATAAGGAAGATCCTTAAGCCTCTCGAAGTACTTACTAGAATCCTTTTTCGATTCGCCGACGAGCCGAGCCGTGATTGAAGTATAATCGAAGAACGTCTCCGCGTCGAATACCCCTCCGTCACGTTCGATCTTAGAGGCTATCGCGTCCGAAGGTCTCTCGAGCATGTGTTCCCATAAGTGTACGGCTCCGGGAACGGGGACGTTAGCCTCTCCATAGCGGCTTACTACATATAACGCGTGCGTGAACGCTGGGCGCTTCCGTATTATGTAATACAAAGGCCTTTCGAACACTAATCCCTCACCGAGCATCAAAGAACTTAATCGATTATTGGTAAACGCTCCTAGAGAAGGAAAAGTAATGTTACCATCGGAACTTAAAAACGAAAGGATGATGAAAGCCGCACCCTCTGAGGCTCGATGATGACTTTCGGAAATCCTGAAGCGCACTTTAAACGCGAATACGCCTTCGGAGGTAATCACGAACGCCTCATCCTCATCGTCCGTGAACGCTAAAGGCTCACCGCGTATCGTTTCTAACTCAGCCACCTTCTCCATCGTCGGTATCTTCACGATCGCGTTCTCCTCCGGAGAATACGAGTGTATATCGTATAATACACTCACTCCCACGAGCCTCTTAGCGTCTATGAACTCAACCCACCGCGACTTCTTCTCCTCAGTGTTCACCGAGGCGACGAGTATGTATCCGTTATCGGCTTCGAAGAGGGCGGCGGAGAAGTAGTCCTGAACGTCCGCCCGCCGCCGCTCGGTACTCATTATCGTCTGTACTACGTCCTCGTCTAGAGGCTCCCGATCCTTATCCGGCCGGCACCCTTTCTCCGTAGGGATCGACGCGCAAATGGGCCGCTCGGGCATATTCGGCATGATCTTCATCCTATCGAGTATCGACCTTCTATCCACGCGCTCCTTTATTACTCTCCAACGACCCCTCTCTAAGTCTACTACTATTCCTCCTTCCTCGCTTAAGAGTACTAGCTCGTGCCCCTTCCCCCGACGCTCCTTCACCACGTTTACGTTAGGTATCTCAAGCCGATCGGGCTTACGTATGAAGAACGCCATGAGAAAAATCTCGAACTATCATGAAGACGTTTCTAAAGTAGACGGGCGAACCTAAGTTCTTAAGCTCGTATACCACGAGCTCGTGGCTTACCTCTTCTATATTCTTAATAGGTACTAGGGAGCTCTCGAACTTCTCAGATAAGAGCTCCGCTAGCTGCTCACAATAGGACTTCCGCACGTCGTCTGGATTTAGCGCTACCACGTCTAGCTTTTCCTTCGCGAGCGTTACGGCCCGTTTTATGGGCTTCTCGCTTATCGGATTCGGGGCCACCAATACGGCAGCGCGCTCCCGATCTTTAGGATCCCTCCCTATAAGCAGAGGATACTTACCGCTCGATATCAAGGCCTCTAAAGTTCCGCCCCGAACGTCCTCCTCTACTTTAGGATAAGGCATGGTGAGGGCTATGAAGTCTACATTATGTTCATCCGCTAGCGAGAGTATTCTCTTCGAGGGTTTATCGTTTCCGTCTATGTTCTCAACCGTTTCTACGTAAGGGGATAGAGCCTCTAAGAACGGTGATAGATCGAGTCCGGGAGGATACGCGATGATCACCTT
>JAMOTR010000087.1 GCA_027068385.1 Candidatus Heimdallarchaeota archaeon | reverse complement strand
GCCGGATTAAATATAAATACCATGGACGACCTACTCTTTGGCCTCGAATGCTTCAAAGAGCGCTACGGAGGCGTAAGAACCTTTACGAAGTGAGAAACGTATCACGGCTTTAGAACCTTCTATGCGGATTTTCTCCGGCGTATCCAAGCGCATTATTACGTTCCTCCGTCCTCCCGGCAGCCTATTACGCCTCCGCTTTGATCCCGAGATCCCCTTAAGTAGATCTTTCGCGTAACGCACGCGCGTCCTGAACCCTGGGAGCGGCCGTCTTTGTGGAAGCTCGCCACGCTCGATAGCTCTAGAGAGCGAAACGTTCCGCACGTAAGCCTGAAACGCGTGTATAAACATGATGCGCAGCCTATACGGAAACGTCCTAATGAAGCACTTCTTCTTATCTCCCGTCCTCAGCAGACACGAGAGGAGGCGACGTTCGTATACGAAATTCTTAGGAAACATATCGAGAGCCTCTCTTATTCTACCATTAGCGTACGCTTCCCTAGCCGCCCTAGCCTCCTTGGGCTCCTTCACGAGCTCATCGGGAACGAGACCCATTTCTTCCGCGGCTACGTAGGCGTCGAACGCGTTCTCTATTTCCCCTAATAATAGGAAGCGCCCGACTATATGGGATACAGGTCTATTCGCGCCGAAGCGTTGAAACCCGTAGTAGTTTATGAACCCCTTCTCCAAGAGCTCTTCCCGCGCTTCTTCGCTCCGTATTCCGTCGCGCATGGTAACCGTGAACCTGTTTCCCCGAAGTTCTCCTAGCCTTACCGGAGCGCCGCATTCCACGGCCGACGTGACGCGTATAGTAGGCTCCTCTATTACCGCCTCCTCGGGCTTTATTCCCTTAATAGATATCCTCTGAGACGTTATCGCGCGCTTATCCTTCGTGCCCGCGAACCCTATGTGATCTTCGCGGACACCTAGTTTCTTCGCTATATATCTTATAGCCTCGTGGGTCTCCCGACCCCTCTTTATAAGAGCGGCCCGTACGTATCCTTTTCCCCGGTGGTAGCATTTTATTACGGGATTCTCTATGGACACGAGATCTCCCTCGTTCGTGATCTCCTCTACGATAAAATCCTCGTGTCTCCTCTTTATTCTCCGCCCTTTTCCTGGATTCTCTACCGTGCTCCGCCATATGCCTACGAACTCGGCTAGCGCGTCGTATATCCTACGCACTAAGATATGATCCTATTATTATACTATAGGATGAACTACATGTCCTCGACGGAAGTGATAAAGATTCACTTTAGGATCAGGCCTCCTACGGACGATAGGTTCCTCGTAATAAACTTCAAGACGTACCTTAATGCTACCGGATCTAGGGCTATAGATCTAGCGAGGCGCATAGATAAAGTAGCTAAAGAGTACCCCACGGTGCGCGTGATGATAGCTCCTAGCGTAGTGGACGTGCTTAAGGTAGCCGAGGTCGTAGAGGCCGTGGACGTAATAGCTCAGCATGTGGATCCCATAGATCCCGGGGCTCATACCGGACGCATACCTATATGGGTCCTTTCCGAATACGGGATAGCCGGAGCTTTGGTGAACCACTCCGAGCGTCCCGTATCGTTTAATGAGCTCGTAAACATCGTCTCGACTCTGAGGCGTTACGGGATGAAGTCCATTGTGTGCACGCCTAACGTCGATGCGTCTAGAATGGCTACTCAGATAGCCGATTTCGTAGCGTTCGAGGACCCAGAATTAATAGGCTCCGGAATAAGCGTCTCCAAGGCTAAGCCTGAGCTAGTGAGGCGTAACGTAGAAGCTATAAGAGCGGGGCAAGCTATACCGCTAGTAGGGGCCGGCATCTCTACGGCCGAGGACGTAAGGGCGTCGATCGCTCTAGGCGCACAAGGCGTATTAGTAGCTTCCGCGATAGTAAAGGCGAAGAACGTAGAAAATAAGGTGCGCGAATTCATAAGCGCTCTTATAGAATGATGAGAAGGGGGTTCTGAATGCGATGATGAGGGTGGCGCAGCCTGATCTATTTTTATCTCGCGAACCTAGGAAGTACAAGGATGATGAGGATTATGAGTGCTGATGAGCTGATGAAGACCTCCGGGACTGATCGATTCTCGAAAACTACTTCTAGGAGACCTTGAATATGCGCATAATAAGAAGTTAATGAATAAAGCGCGGAGGATCGTGTTAGCCTTCGGACTCGTGAGTCTATTTGGGGACTTAGTGTATGAGGGGGCTCGCGGAATTATACCTTCGTACCTCAAGCTCCTCGGGATGTCCTCAGCGGCGTTAGGCGTAGCGTTAGGAATAGCCGAGTTCATCGCTTATGCCTCAAGGATATTTACCGGATACCTAGCTGATCGTTCTAATAGACACCGGTTAATGATCTTCTTAGGCTACGGTGCGATAGCGTTCTTGCCGTTATTAGCGTTCGTATACGACCGGCGCGTGGCGATACTACTAATATTCTTAGAGCGCTTTGGTAAAGCGTTGCGCGCTCCCGCTAGGGACGCGATAATAGGCGAAGTATCGACGGGTATGCGTGGGAAGGCCTTCGGAATACACGAGGCCATGGATCAAATCGGCGCCTCTTTAGGACCAATACTCGTAGCTACGCTAGTGATGCTTTACGGAATACGCGAAGCGCTTCTGTTCCTCTTCATACCGTTCTTGTTTATCGTAGCGGCCCTCGTATACGCGAGGTCGTTACACCCGGAGCCGGGAATCTCGAAAGGACCATTAGGGTTCCTAGTGAGGCCTATGCACGTAGCGGTATTCTTTAACGCGGCTAGCATGATGCTCCCGTTCTTATTGTTATACGAAGTGACGGGGGTAGTGAAGCTATACGAGGTACCTCTAATATACTTCTACATCAACGCTGTCGATGCTATAACGAGCATAATCGCGGGTAAGCTATACGACGACCTAGGTATGGTAATACCGTTCATCGGGTTCGTCCTATCGCCGATCCCCGCCCTAATATATTACTATATGTTCTCCTTGTACTTCCCCCGGTACGTTCGGGCGTCTACGTTCATAGGTATCGTAATGGGCCTCCGGGAGAGCGTGTATCGCGCGATGATAGCTGATACGGCTAAAGCTAGCTTAGCCTCGGAGTTCGGAGCTTATTATACGTTCTTAGGCTTGGGAATGGCGCTAGGAGGATCCGCCTACGGTTATCTCATGATCTATAAGCACCGGTTACCTATATACGCGATCGTAACGGCTTTACTTGGGATCGCGCTCTTCTTAACGGAAGTAAAAATCGGAGGTTCTCAATGAACTTTTTTACGACGTTTATTACCATATCTACAGGGGCTTCGTCTACCTTTCTAATAAACTCCGCGACGACCCTAGCGTTCTCCTCTGGACCTCTGATCACGAACCTACCGTTGCGACCCGGATATATCTTCACTTCTAGCTTCTCCTCGATCTTCTTTAGATAAGACATCTTAGGCCCTAATACGGCTCCGATTCTATTGGGTGAAAATTCTACGAGTATACCCTCCTCTAAGATTCCGTATTCCTCATCCTCGCGCGTCTTCTTCGCTAGAAGTACAGGATTGCGCTTTAGGTCC
>JAMOTR010000086.1 GCA_027068385.1 Candidatus Heimdallarchaeota archaeon | reverse complement strand
ATAGAAGGCCCCGGAGATGAGGAACGCGGAGATCACGGAGGCGAGCCGGAATGCGCCTAACGCGTAACTCAAGACGCCCGCTGAGATTCCTATAATGATCCGCGAAAGCTTAGGCAAGCGATCCTTAATGAAGCCGAAGAGCGCGTAAGCTACGAGTATTCCGTATATAGCTACCCGCCATATCTTTACAAACGGTAGTAAGGAAACGGTGAGCCGGAACTTATTCCGGTCCTTCTCCTTCAACGAATATATGATATAAGCGACGAGGAACGTGAGCGGAGGATCTAAGAGGCCCGCTGTGATGAGTAACGCGGAGAGTACTGTGGGCGTGTTCGATACGGTCTCTAAGGAGTTCATCCTCTTAGAAAGATAAAGCAGACCCACGAGTATCGTCCGATCGAAAGCCTTTGAAGCGTGTAGCGTGGACCGTCCTGTGCCGAATAGGCGTATCAGGGATCCTATTAAATATACTACTAAGGGGCCGCTTACGACGAACGGTGGCTTCTCTGGATACATCCGCTCGGGGAAGTAAAACGGGTAATATCCGGTTAGCCCTATAGCGAGGGCGTATCTAAGATAGAATTGAATATAATCCCGGTCCGCAATGAGGAAGAACGCTAACGCGCTCGCGGCTATTATAAGAATGTAAGGATCTACCTCAAGATCGAGCGAGGGCCTCTTATAAGCGTAATATATTAATCCAAGCGAAATAAGGAGGATCTGAGCGTATCCCGCTATAGGAAGAAAGTAAGCTATAGGTATAGTCAACGCGTTGAAGAAGAGGGATCTCAATATGAGGTCCTCAACGCGATCTCCGTCGCGAGAGAAGAGTAGACCGGGTATAGTGAGGGATGCGCAGAGGTATATAAAGCCGAGGGGTGCGATCATTCGTATAAAAGGACGTTCATGTTAGAATGTTCGATCGATGAACGCCTCTACATACGAAGCTTAGCGATAGTATGGAACGTAAAAAGGGATAAAGGAAACGTTATATGAGCTTGGATCCGGAAACGAGGAAGCTCATGGAGAAGCTCTTATTAAGAGGGGAGCGTATGCTAGGAGAGACGTGTCCCGTATGCGGGACTCCTTTATTTCTTATTAAGGAACTAGGGCTCCGCTTCTGTCCGAAGTGCAAGCGTTACGTGATCAAGAGCGAGGAGGAATATGAAAAAGCGCTAGCCGCCGGTATTAAGCCCGCGGATATGATAATCGTAGGGTTTAAACCCAAAGAACTAAAGGGCGAGGAGCGTGTACCCGAGCGTAGGACGTCTAAGACGTCGAAGGAGGGGGCGAGATCACAAGGTTATCCCCCGCAAATCGAGGAGCTCTTGGATGAGGTAGTGAGGCTCGTGAGGGAGGGTAAGTTCGAAGAGGCGCGCGTGGTAGCCGAAATCATAAGCATATTGTGTTCGTGTTTTAAGCGACGTCTTTTTAGTTATTGCATGAGGATACTCGTACTTGCGTGCGGCGCTTCCGGACTTTTGTATACGGACACTCTCTTAAAGGTACTAAAGGACACGGAACACACGGTCGAGCTCATGTATTCTCCGAACGTTATGGAGGTTGCTAAACACGAGGGGATAAACGTTAGCTCTCGGCACTCCTTGGTCGATATAGTACATCATTACTCACTCTCTGCTCCTCCGTGCTCCGGCTCTTATAAGATAGACGTCACGATAGCGATGCCGTGTAGCGTAAAGACTATGTGCTCAGCAGCGTACGGGATCGTCGGTGATCCTATATCCCGCGCCCTCTTCGTAAGTTTAAAGGAAAGACGTAGGACCGTAGTGGTGTTTCGCGAGACTCCTATGACGATATCTATGGTCGAATGTATAAGGAACCTCCTATTAGAAGGGGCGATAGTAAGCCCAGCGTCGCCCGGTTTCTATCTAAACATAAAGACCATAGACGAGGCCGTGAGGTTCTTCGTGCAACGCGTCCTAGATCGGGCCGGGATAAAAATAGACGTCTTCAGGCGTCGGGGGGATTCGTCTCAACAGATCTAAGAGCGCCTTCCTGAAGCGTATTAAGTTCGATATCGTCTCCCTTAAGAGCTCATCCGTGGCCTTACGCTTCGTGAGCTCCCTATGTAGGAGATATATTATGAGGCTCGCTACAAGGGCGCGTAGTGAGGCAGCCGAGAGAGTGTGTATCTCAAGCTTCGTAGATGCTACGGTGGGCTCCGCATAGGAGGCCACGTCGAAGAGGATGAGCCTCTTGTTCTTATACACGCGCTCGTTTGTGCTCCCGTGGATGAAGTCGTCGATCATGAAGAACAGACTGGACGCGTTCTCGTGCTCGTCCGTCGATACTATTATGGTTCCTCCCGGAGGCGTCGCGAGGATCCCGAAGGAGATCGCGTCCATCAGGGCGGTCGCTCCACCATAGTCTAAACTTACGAACTCCTCGTACGTGAGGTTCTTATTTAATAGATCGTCCCTTATGTGGATCTTCTCGTCGAAGAGTATCAAGTGTACCTCGTGTCCCCTCTCCCTCAACCGCTTGGCGATGAGGTAGAACGCGTACTGCATCCGCAACCCGTGGCGTATCGCGTATATCGACCCAGACATATCTAGGACGAACGTAACGGGACCTCTCAAGCGGAGGATCGAGAACATTAGTCTCGCTATCCTCTCCGCGGTCTCCTTCGTAAACCCCATGCGGAAGCTCACGTCCAGATTCTGAATCCTCCTGTGGGCCTCCTCTATCATTCCGCTTATGATCTTGAACGTCTCGGCCCGCTCCCCGAACTCCTCTACGTCCTCCCCTATTAGTACCCTCTTAACGATCCTCCTATATTCCCTCTGCACTCCCTTAAGGGACTCTATAGGGAACTCGGGCCTCCCCACGCGTACGTAGCGCTTCCTCTTAGCGACGTGAGCGATGCGAGCTATAAGCGGGGCCGCGTACTTTAGGAACTCCGTGGCCGAAGAGGCGTTGTATACGTCCATCACGAACTTATTCGCGCCCTCGATTAACCCCTCGTTATCTAGGATCGCCTTCGCTAGGCGAGCGTACATCACTATCCGTCCGAAGCGGGAGAGCCGATAACTTATGGGCTTCTTCTTAGGTAACGATAGGATAACCTCAAGCGCCCCCTCGCGCTCCATCTCCTTAAATACCTTCGATATCGCCTCGCGGTCCTCGTTGTATATCGCCTTCACGAGCTCACTCTTCCGCTTATGTAAGAGGCGGCTGTGGGAAATCCTCGTAATGAGATCCTTCTCCTCGCTCTCGTACCTCCTCATATATATCTCTACGATCTTCGGCTTCGGCTCTAGGGAGAGGATGCGATAGTAAAGGCCCGGGTCGAACCTCTTAACGTACTTTAATATACCCGCCCTCAGATGATCCAAGAACTCCCTTAACTCGTCGTCGCTCATAACCTTAGCGAGCTCTATGAGCGCCGCTGAGGTCCCTACGAGTATTCCCAAGGAGCTACCGATCAAAATTAACTCCTTTACTAAATCCTTACCGCCCGCCTTTATGAGGCACTCCGTGTTCTTACGTATCCTCTCTACTAACTCTTCTAACGACGCGTAATACTCGTCGCGGGCATAGCTTAGGAAAATCGAGCTCACGAGCTTATGGGCACAAAGGAGCATTCGAAAC
>JAMOTR010000085.1 GCA_027068385.1 Candidatus Heimdallarchaeota archaeon | reverse complement strand
TACGAGTCTGCCGATCGCGTGTTCGAACTCCCTGATCTTCGCTAATAGCATGAGCGTGGATATCGCTACGTCCCCAGCGTAAGCGTCCCGGGCGGGATCCTTAATCTCTATTCCTACGACGAGTTTACCCTCTATCGAGGCTACCTCATCAAAAATCTTCTTAGCCGCCTTAAACACATCCATAGATCATTTATGTGCTACTCTAGCTTCTAGAATTCCGCTCGTGAAACCGCGAATCTTAGCGAAGTATAAGCGCTCGAGCTGTACTATATCGCCTATATGTTCAGCCGCAGCCTGCTCGAAGTATCCCTCTAAGATCGAGGCGTCGTCGAGCATGAGGCGTCCACGGATCGCGTACTCTTTAGGGACCCGATGTATGATCTTAGCCCTCTTCTCCTTAGCCCGGGAGGCATCGAATCCAACGGGTTTACCGTGGTCGAAATTCATGAACATCTTTAGCCTCACGTATCCGTTAACGAAGTCGTTGTAGTCGTTCTTGGAGATGAGTATGGTAACTTTACCGTCACGCGGCCTTAGTAGTATCCTTCTGTATCCTATGTCCTTCGAGGGGTGTTTCGGTATCTTTATCTCCGTAGGTTTCTCCATAGGTACCTCTATCTCTATCGGGTCCTCTACGAAGAACAATCTCGGGGCTATCGGGTCCACGATCTCGCGATTCGTCGCGTATACCATCTTTGGAGTAAGCCTCACCGTTGAGCCTTTGAGGCCTAAGCGTACGATTACCTTCCTTATCGCTTCGGCCGTAATCCCGCGCTCGCGTAAGGATCTAATGCTCCGTGTTCTAGGGTCGTCCCGTCCGAAGAGCTTACCTTCTGATATGAGCCTCTTTATGCGCGTCTTGCTTAATACGGCCCTTTCTATAGCCTTATCCTTCGAGACCTCTTCGACTATGATCTTTCCGAAGTGTACGAAGCGTATCTTAGGCTTCCGTCCTAAAGCCTCCCGAACGAGTTGTTCTACGATATCCTCTTTAATTAAGTCGACCCCGCGTATCACGTGTGTAATTCCCAGTAATACTTCGTCTATAGCCCGAGAGAAATCCATCACGGGCCATACGCGATACTTGTCTCCGACGCGCGGATGGGGCTTATCGGCTATTTTGAGTATCACGTGGTCGCGTACCGCAGGGTTAGGATGATCTAAAGGCGTCTTAAGCCTCACTACGGCCTCTCCGGGCTTATAATATCCCTCTAACATCCTCTCGAACTCCTCTAAGTTCTCCTCCACGCTACGATTACGATGAGGACACGGGGTGCCGGACTCGCGGTACTTCTTAAACTCCTCCGTGGAACAGTGGCACACGTACGCCTTACCTTCCTCTATAAGCTTACGGGCATACTCGAGATATATCGGCACGCGATCGCTCTTGAACCGTATTTCGTGGTATTTTACACCGAGCCGATCTAGGTCCTCGCGTATCCGATCGTAGGCCTCGGGTAAGATCTCCTTTCCTCCACCTCCTATGGTGTCGTCGAACACTAAGAGTAGCTTCCCATCATACATCTTCGCGTATTCGTCGTTGAGTATAGCCATCCTAGCGTTACCTATGTGTAGAGGGCCGCTCGGATACGGGGCCATACGAACTACGACCCTTCCCTTCTCAGCGTCCGGAAGAGGAGGGAGGCCCTCGCGCATCTTAATCTCGCGACGATCCTCCGGAATCTCGCTCATACCCAAAGCGGCCCTCTGTTCCTCCAGACTCATCGAGTTTACTTCCTCTATGATGCGATCCGCGATCTTAGCTATCTCCCTAGCTTTGGGTCTTAGTTCCGGGTGTTTTCCGAGTATTAGCTTCATCACGGCGCTCTTAGAGGCTTTACCGTCGTGCTGAACCGCGTTTAAGAGAGCGTACTTACGCACAAGCTCCTCGATGTCCATGTATGGTTTATGGAAAGTAGTAAAAATTCGGAGGGCGAGGAACAGAAGAACGATGATCATAGCTAGTACCACGACGGGCCCGTATTGTACCGCCCTCCTATATTTATAATATATGTACAAAGCCGCGAGGGAATACACGACGGTAACGATTCCGATGATTCCGAAGATGTCCCTATATCCCGTCGCTAGTATAATTAGAGATATGAAGAACATCCGTGTGCTTCCTAAGCCTAGCGTCTCCGTTCTCACGTCGTGCTCCTCTATTTTCCTCGTCGTCACTACCTTCACGTATATCGTTACGTACACGTTTAGTATGAGGTACCGAATTATCAGGGCGGCTATGAAGGAAACGAACCGATACGCTCCTAGATTCACGAAGGGTAACGCTAGGGACAAGGCTACGAGAAACGCGCTTATATTAAATAGGTCTGGTACGGGAGAAAGGAGTAGTTCCTTAATATAATAGAAGTTGAACGTCTTCAAGGCCGTGATCATCGTTTTGATCCGCTCTCTTAAGGAGCGAGCTTCGGCTACGAGTATGGGTTCCTTTACTAACTCCGCCCCACAGTAAGGGCATATAAGATATGTGGCGGGTACCCAAGCGCCGCATTTAGGACAACGTATCTTCGGTACCTCGCTCATATTATATCGACCTGTACTCAGTCCTAAGGATATGCGTAACAATTCGTCCACCGCTTCGAGTACCGTATTTATGAGGCGGAGGTTGTACCGATTATAGGGCATCCTGAGTCTCTCTAGGATCTTCAGACGCTTAATGAGGGACTCCGATATTTCGTCCTTTACCGTCACTAATGCGGTCCGTATGCCGAACGGGGGTATTATTTTCTTAGCTAAAGCGATACTCCTTAAGGCGTGCTCGATGGATCTCTCTATAAGCCTTATCGCCTCACCGCGGTCCACGTCTAGGAGGCGCTTAGCGATGTTGAAGTTCCTATAAGCCTCAACGTACGCATCTTCCCGGGGCTTATCGGACCTTAAGTACGGCATCTCAGCGAGGAGTATGGTTCTTACCGTCTCCTGTATCCGCTGCGAATTGAAATGAAGCGTTACGGAGGTCTCCGAGGATAGTTTTCTTAACATACTTATGATGTATCTGCGCAGCTGCCTCATAAGCGTCGGGGAGGGTTTGAGCTCGGGAAACTGGGAGCTTATAGCCATAGATATGATATCCATAAGGCGGGCAACCGAGAGCTCCGTCCCGTCTATGTACACGCGCGAGGAGAAGTCGTTATATCCTTCATAAGCGATGATGTCCTGATGATCCCCCACGGTACCTAGAGCGCGCTTGACCGCCCGATCGAGTTCGTAATCGACAATGAACTCATCCTCTACGAATATCTCTACAAGCTCCGCTGCCTTCTTGCTTACCTTGCTCTCGATCCCGCTCTTAATTAACGTCTCGATCGTCTTATCCGGATCATAGGGTTCCTCAGACCCGTCCTTATGGATCAAGCGCTTCTTCTTAGGTTTCTTGTCTATTTTTATGGATACGGATAGGTTAGGCTTAGCGATTTCCTCATCGAGGGTAAGTATAACGTCTAGCGGCAATACGTGACCGACCTTCTCAATAATATAATCGGTAGATAGACCCGCGAGCACAGCGGCGACCCCAGGCTTTCCGAAGTTCTCATAAGCCCGAAGCACGTCGCGGACGAACTCGGGGGATTCCGAGATTCCTAGTATCGGCGATTGCAGTACGAGCCTAGCCTCAATCCCTCCCTTCTTCATCTCCGCGAGCACGTCTAAGGGTATCTCATCATCGCGTATCACCGCTATTCTAGCGGACGTGCCCGTAGGGATTACGAACGTTAGTATTACCCTCCCGCCTAGAACCTCGCGCACCGAGCGCTTTAAGTGGTTGATATCGGCGACCTTATTCTTAACGTCGTACAATTCGAGCACTATCGTCATGATCGAATCTGATCGATATTCTAAAACGACTCTTCTCGGCTAACGGATATGAGGATCGAAATAGTATTCGCGGGAATCGGAGGACAGGGTATCAGGCTCATGGGAGACATCCTGGGCAAAGCGATCGTGGAGAGACTAAATATGTACTCCTCCGTAATCACCCGCTACACCCCCGCTGTACGTGGAGGACCGATACACGTAGAGGTAGTAATCTCCGACGAACCTATAGACTACATAAGGGTAGTGGACCCTTCGTTTATCATAATGTTACATGAGAAGCCCTACTTAGAGGACCAGGAGGTAGCCGAAGCGGTGGAAGAGATCATGAAGTCTATGAGGTCCCTCATAATATCGGACTCCAGACTAGCCGTGAAGGGACCCGGAGTGCACGTAGACTTATCCGGAGAAGCCGAGAAGATCGGAGCGCGCATCAACATGGTCGCCCTCGGAATAGCTATAGCCCTTCTGAAGCACAAGTTTAAAGTTCCTATCGAGATAGAGGACGTGGTTCGGTCGATGAAGGCCTTAGGAAAATACACCGAGAATAACGTAAAAGGGGTTAAACACGGTTACGAACTAGCTCTTCATACCGTTCTAAAGGAGTTTCCTTGAGAATTTCTAGAAGAGAGCGGGCGCCTTTTTCACTCCCAAACGGCCGCGCTATACGCGTCTCCCCTTTATGCCGTATAGAACCATATAATGCCCGCTTGGGGACCTTCCGAGCGTATTCTTTCCGGAGCTTATCTAGAGGCTTCTCCGAAACTTCCGCGTGTGCCTTTCTTCTATCACCTAGACGGGAGAACGCTTCATCAAACGCCTCCTTTAATATCGCGTTCCTACCCCCTAGCTCCTGGCGACGTCTTAAGTACGTTATCGCGGAGAGTAGTGACGGAGTATACACGACCCTAGCGTCTAAAGGCATACCCACGCGTATAGAAGCTATCGAAGAAAATACGCTCACGATCTTCTCCAAGCGGCGTGAGAACACTTCTCCTACGAGAACGTTGATCTCGTCGGATATGACGAACGCGAAGTAAACGGGGAGTCCCCTATCCTTCATGTCGTCGACAGCGTGTAGAAGGCGTTTATGAAACGACTCATCCCAGCCTTCGAGCCGCTTCGAAGCCTTCCGTACGTCGAGCCTTAGGAAAAAAGGACCGATAGGAACGCGTAACGCTTCAAAGAGCTCCATGTAATCCCTATAGAGAAGTTATCTATACTGAAATTATGTCGGAGTATAACGAGTCTAAGTTTCTCGTACATTTCCTAAGAGCGTTAGAGGACGTACTAGAAGAGAACATGGGACAAGAGGGGTTGATAGCGATCTCCTTACAGGTAGCGAAGCACATACGTGAGATACTATGTGACGAGTTTAAGAACGCCTCGAAGATAGACATTAAGGACTTCGGGGCGTTCGTAGAGAACGCCTCGAGGGATATTAGTAGAAGGTTAGGCCTCGATATGGAGATAAAGGTTCAGAAGGAAGACGGCACTTACAAGGTGATCACGAGGTTGTCCGAGGGAAGAAATATACCCGCGGTGATGATACCGCTAACGATCGTCGCGATAGTATTAGAAGAAGCGAGACAGAGAGGTAACAAAAAGTTCGTAATATCGGACGCTAAGATCGCCGGAGACGCTTTCGAGTTCAGACTCCTTCCTATCCGAGGGCTTTTTTATTTCGGAATATAATACGTCTCCCCGCTCCTTCGCTATGAATCCGATGGTCTCTAGTAACCTCTTTTCGTCCTTTCCGATCAACGCCCCCGCCGATTGTTCGTGTCCTCCTCCTCCGAGAGCTTCAGCTATGTATCTTACGGAAGGCCCCGCGGAGCGTAACGAAAGACGATAGCCGTGCTCCGTGTTATAAAGTAACGCTACTAGTTCCGCCCCTTTTGAGAACAGAAGGCGCGGTATGTCGAAACGAGCGTAGCTAGGCACTTCCGAGACGTATAATATTAAACGCTTAGCGCGATTAGAAAGTTCAGAGAGCTTCCTATCGAGATACGCGTACCGATCCTCCCGATCCTTCTTTATGCTTTCCCGTAACTTCCTTATCTCCTCGTCCTGTAGGTACCTCTTACCATACTTAGCTAGCGCCCACGCGAGCCTTAAGAGTACATCGGGGTTCTTACGATACACCGATATGATCTTCGATGCGGGAATCGTTTCCTCGGTTTGTCCTCCCGTATCCGTTATGTTCGCCATCTCTACGATCTCCTCCGCTATAGGATCTCCATCGAGTCCGAGATAAGTCTTAAGCACCTGAGCCGCGGACGGAGCTTTAGGATCTATCGCATCCTCTTCTGTGAGCCTACCCTCCTTTAATAACCTCTGATAGTTAGAGTCGTGGTGATCGACGTTACGTATCACGTTAGGCCCCTTGGGCAAGTCCGCGGCTAGGTCTATCGTCTCCGGATATTCCATCACCTCGCGTATGCTTAAGAACAATATCTCCGGAGGTTCTTCCCCTTCGAGCATCGCCTTACGTAAGATTAACGCCGCGCACGAAATGCCGTCTAAATCTTCGCGATGTACCGCTACGCGCTTGTACTTCATATTAATCTCCTCAACTCCTGTGCGATCTTAGAGAGCTCCTCGTCGGAGGCCCTTTGAGTCTTAGGCCGCTTAAATAGCTCGTCTCCGCTCTTTCTTGGTATTACGTGTATATGAGCGTGCATGATCACTTGTCCGGCCGCGGGTCCGACGTTAGAAAGTACGTTCACTCCTTCGTATCCATAGTTTATAAGGGCCTTAGAGACGGCTTTTACGGCCTCCATGAGCTCGGCTAGGACGTCCTTGGGTACCTCTAAGATATTTTCGTAGTGCTCCTTAGGTATTACTAAAGTATGTCCGGGCGCTACTGGGTTTATATCTAGAAACGCCATAACGCGATCCCGATCGAGAACAATATGTGCCGGAATCTCTCCTTTTACGATAGAACAGAATACACACGTCATACAACCACCTTATAGGTATTATAAAAAGACTTCCCGGGAAAAATTCGCTTCTCTAACCTAAACTTCTTCCGCCTTAAGCGCCTACTTTTACACTTTCTACAGTACTTAGCGTTCGGAGGGTTCCTAGCGTTGCAGTTCATGCATATCTTAACCTTTAGTAATCTCTTCACCGCCACCTCGCGACTGAGCTCGGAGGCCATAGACGATCACCTCGAAGAACCTATATTTTAAGTTCTAATTATTCCTCAACGGGCTTTATAATTAGCTTGTCGACTCCCTCGTTTATACCCTCTAGTAGAGGCCTATATTTATCGAACTCCTCGATTTTACCGAGCCTTAACAGGAGGCCGCGGAAGCGTATTTTCCTTAAGGCTATCGCGAAGGAATACGTATAAGGTATGTAAAACATCTCCCCGGGCTCTACGAGATAATAGGGATATAGCGCTCCGGTGATCTTCACGAGCCTATCGCTTATGTAGGATACCCTAAAGAACTCATAGTCCTCCTTCTTCGTGAACTCCTCCAGCGGGACGGGCTCCACGAAGGCGCGTATATCGTATTCGGTAGTAACGTAAACTAAGGCTCTTACCTTATCGTCCCCCTTCTTCTTCTCTATCGTGAACGCGGGCCCGTATATCGCTGAGCCCTTCTCCAACAATTCATAGTAGAGCTCGGAAACGTCCCTAAACGCGTGAGCTCCTATCTGATATATACGCTTTATATCCCGGTAAGCGGGAATACCCTCGGAGGGCATCATCTCGCTACTTTCGGGATTAGAGGGGTTCCGCTTTAGTACATATATTCTAATAGGATAGACGTCGGGCATGCATGATTATCGAAGGTTCGCTTAATAACTAAAGAAAAACTCGGGAAAAGAGGCGCTTAAGGCCCTTCTTTAAGTTGTTCCTGTTTACCTTATCGAGTATCATTTGAGTGACTAGGGATAACGTAAGGGAGCTTAAGAAGTACCGGCCTATGAACGTGAGGCCCGAAATTATCCTACCGTTGTATTCTACGGGCACGCTCCGAATATCGCGGGGGATCCTAAAGGGAGCATAAGCTACGGGGGAGCGCCCGTATATGAGAGAAAGTACGTAGTAGAGGGTGAAGAATACGGCCATAGAAGCGACCATGCGCGTCATCTGATACATATACACTTGTCTTTGGAGCTCAAGGAGGTCGTTTTGGATACGATTCATCTTTTGTAGGTAACGCTCGTCCTGAGTCTCCTTAAAGCGTTTTTGATACTTCTTTAATTCGTTCATCTTTTCCTTCATCGTGATCATCGCGTAGCGCATCCTTACGTCGCGACTGTTATACCGAGCGTAGAACGTTGAGATAACTATCGCCGCTAGTAAAATCAAGAGTGTGCTTCCCGGTGTCGTATAGATGTCCATGCATATAACTCGCCCCTATTATAAGATCCGATCTCTCGGTCCGAATGGTGCGGGGGCCGGGATTTGAACCCGGGCACCCTTTTCGGGACGGGGTCCTGAGCCCCGCGCCTTTGACCAGGCTCGGCCACCCCCGCCCTTAATAGTTGCT
This sequence comes from Candidatus Heimdallarchaeota archaeon, assembly GCA_027068385.1. GTDB lineage: Archaea > Asgardarchaeota > Njordarchaeia > Njordarchaeales > JAMOTR01 > JAMOTR01. The sequence continues at coordinate 11,216 of JAMOTR010000085.1, read as the reverse complement.
CTTAAATAAAATAAAAACTCATTCCGCTTTTACGACGTAATACGCGTGGAGTGTATTTATTTAAAAATCAAGCCTGAGCGGCCCCTTTGGTCTTAGCGTAGTATAACACGGCCGCTATTACGACGAGCGCTATAATTAAGGCCCCGACCACGAACCGCACGGACCCTCCGGTCGGCTGAGGTTTGACCTCCTCAACGTTCGTGTCGCTAGCTTTTAGTTCGTAACCTACCTTAGTGTTGTTACTCCGTAAGTACAAATAAGATACGAATCCGGCGTGTATCGCCATCTCCACCTCGATCTTAAAGGTATCGTTCTCCGCCTTCACTTTAACTACGGTGAACGTCTTATCGCCTACGGTTATCTTATACTCGGAGGAAACCTCGGGGTTGAGTCCGTACTCCTCGTTAATGAAGTTCTTAACCTCGTCTATAGCGTCCTGATACCTGTTGTTATCGAACAGAGGATATCCTTCCTCGAAAGTGCCGAGCCGGGCCGTGTCGGTGAAGTTCCGCGTTATCGTATCGGTGTCGTTATCCCGAGAGCCCTGCATATAATCGTCCTTCTCTATGGTAACGTTATACACGCCTTCGGAGACTTCAGTATAGTTGAGGTACTTTAAGACTATCTTTAAGGTGCTATTAAAGCCGAAGAAGTAGACCCATCCGTCGTACGTTACATATCCTTTCTGCTCTACCCGAGCGACGTTATCTATGCTCGCGGAAGCCGCGGAGGCGAAAATGATTAGTCCTAATATTATAAAAGGCGCGATCTTCATGTTCTGATTATCACACCATATTTTTGATTAATTTCTTAGGATTTTTTAGATAAAATGCGATAAACAAAACTAGAGCTTCCTTAATAGGGGCGATCAAAAACTTTAACCTAAATAGGGGAGGCGATGATCAATAATATCTTAGTTTTTCATTCAGTAAAATGTCTCTCGGAGAGATAGGTATAAACGCTTTATGCGAGCTTATGGGTGAAGCCGCTCACGCGCTTTTAAATAGAATATTCGACGAAGCTAGGAAGGAGCTCCATGATGAGGACCTAGTAATATATGGGTTCGCGTATATGTACGGCATAAACATGATCGAGGAGGGCGATAGACTAAAAATTAGAAGGAAAATCGGATGCATCGACGCGGTTAGGATCACGAACGTGGATCATGACGAGAACCGGATATACATAAGAAAGCCCAGCGAGGAGGAGGTCGATAAGGCCTTAAAAGTCGCCATGATAGCGATTAGAAAGACGCTTAGATCGTTACTAGGAGATGCCGTAAAATCGTTCATAAAGTATATCGCTCGCGAGCTCGTAAAGTCGTTCAAAGGTCCTAATGAGGTGGTACTCCGGCTCGTTTCTGAGATGTCTAGGAACCCGTATAACCCGAAGCTTAACGTCGAGATCGAGGGGCGTAAGATCATAGTGAGGTCTGTATACCCGATAAAAGTGGACGAACAGATGTTAGCGGGAACCGTGCTACCGTTCATCCTCGCATACGCGGCCGCGATGATGATGGGTAGGGAAGAGGTGATACTAAAAGACGCTAGGATCGTTGGAGAAAATATGATCGTGATGGAGTTCGAAGCCGTTCGATTTTTAAAAAGTTTACCGGTAGATCCTCTGTAGTCCTTCCGTCTCTTTCGGTTCTAGATCTATTATAACGATCGTTCCTACTACCCTAGCTATCCCGCGATCCACGAGCGTGTTAATGAGTTCTCCTAAGGTACCTTCACGCATAGCCTTAAGGAGCTCCTTCCCCGGATTCTCTAAGAATGCGCTGATGTCCGTAAAGCCCTCGAGCTTAAAGTCGGCCTCTATTCCCCGAGAGGCGCGTATCGTGGACTCCTTACTACCCTTATAAGAGGCTATCTTAAGGCCGTAGGTTCCTATAGCGAGGCCTTTAGGATGGGCGGCCGCGTCCGAAGCCTCCAAGCTTATAATAGCCTCACCCGCGCGATTCACGTCCGTTACGTCCCACACGTGTACCTTATCCCCTATAATGACGAGGAATAGCCTATTAGAGGACCGAATTAAGCGTACTTTCTTACCCGTACGCATGAACGTGGCTAAGACTCTCTTGTTCTTCACGTCCCGAAGTTTCACGCGCTCGCCCAGAATAGCTAATATAGGTACACCGTATATCGCGGTCATATCTAAGTCCTTAGCTCTCTCTTCGATCGTGAGCGCGATCCTTTTCCTCGGGAGTTCATATACGTATACTTTGTCCGACGCTACGGATAGATAGGTCTTATCTACAAGATCGTATACCTTCAAGCCCCTTACCTTATCCGGGAACTCGAGCGTCTCCTTGCGGTTCCTATAATTTACGAGTACCTTGTTATCCTTTGATAAGGCTATCGTGGTCCTCGATACGGAGACGATCTCATAAGGTTCCTCCGCTACATAACGCGTCCTCGTTCCCGTCACTTCCCTCACGTCTTTATCCGTAGCGAACACGCCCATACGCCCGGGGGAGATGTCTAACGATCTTACGATTCCGACGCGCATCCGTCTTACGCGACCGTCAGAGGTCCGGAAGAGACGACCGTCGTTTACGTATCCGAAGAGCGTGGAGGCGGAAGAAAGATGTACCACGTGCTTTCCTAAGCGCTTTACTCCCATATCCCGTACAGCTATTCCGCCTAGCTCGGATCCCGTCACTAGTATAGGCCTCACGTCCATGCTCGATACGCGCGATACGTGGGCCTGGAAACTCCTGATCCTCGACCCTCCGAAAGAGAATATCGAAACGAATTCTCCCGAGCCTACGTATACTCCGTCGTTCCCTATAGCTAAAGAGTCCACGCGAGATACCGAGAAACTCCTCCTGGAGTAAGGGGTAAAGCCCATTACTCTTATTATAGAAACGTCCGTTTCTGAGGACGCTACGGCCGTAATGGTATGACCGTCCGAGAGGGCCGCGATGTGCTTCACGGGCTCGTTTAGCATCTTATAGGTCCTAAAGCGCTTAGTACTGAGATCATATAAGAGAAGGCGACCCGAGCTCGACCCGGCTACGAGCATCCCGCGCCTCCTGTGTTTAATGATTCTAAGCACGGTCGGGTTATAGAGTTCTATCGAGGACACTTTGATCTCATCCGCGTACACGTCTATCTGATTCTCATGCGCTACTCCTATGTACTCGCGATAAGCGGCTACGGCTAAAGCGGGTATCCTTAGAGGGATCGAGAAGAGCTTGTTGCCGTCTAAGTCCGTCACTATTACCTCATTAGGAGTACCGAACACGATCCTCTTAGGAGTAGCGTCGATATACACAGCGCCGCGGGGCCGCTCTATGGTCTTTGTTATCTTAAGGCCGCGCCCGACCTGTATGAGATATACGAGCTTCGAGGTAGCCGCTATGATCCTTTCGGGAGATAGCCGTTTTACGAATATTACGGGACCCTCGAGTCCGTATAGGTCCTCGCTGATTTCGTGATCGACGATCGAGAATTGCGGTTTCTTAGTTTCTAACGTTTGTTGTTTAAAGGTAACTATCATGGACGCCTCATACGTTCAGAGATAAAACATTAAGCTCATAATAACTTTTTCATTTTTTCTATACATTCTCTAGGGTCGCGTGTAAACGAATACCGCCCTCTCGCCCTCTTCTCTATTAACCCCTCACAGTAAGTGTTCACGAACTCGATGAATTCGTCCGGTTCTACCCCGGAGCACACCTTCTTTATCTTACTCTTCTTGAACATCTTGTATCTCTTCTCCTTCTCGCTCCGTTGGGCCTCTACGAGCTTTTCGAGACACTCTAAGACCTTTAAGAGTTTCGCGTCAACGACCTTTTCCGCGCTTTTTGAGGCACTACGTAACGCGTTAAGGATCTTATATTTTAGTCCTCCGAAGTACCGTATGAAGTACTCCGCCTCTAGTGGGTCGACCGCTAAGATATAACCTAAAGAATAGGGGAGCCGGAAGACGTCCTCGCGGTCAATCCTCGACAACGACGCTACGAAGTATAACGTGTACGGATAATTTCTCGTATATACGGGTTCGGAGAAATCGCCCTTAACGAACTTGGCGTCGAACGCTATTCTCGTCTCTCCTTCCTTAGATAGCACTATGATCTCCGCGTCCGGCTCGTTAATTCCGCCCATGGGCCTTATCCTTATATCTAAATCGAGGAGACCCTTCAGAGAGTTTACTATCTCTTGAAGTATCTCTATCGAGTTCTCCTCGAACTCCTTATGATACTTGCTCGGGGCGTTCCTGATGTTTTCCGTAATGGGTTTAGATGAATCTTCGGACGCGTGGAGTAGGGCATCGTAGTACAAGCGGTTCACGTCGCTTACCCTCCGCATGTTCACGTCTTCTATTATCCCGGAGAGTTCTTCCCTGAGCATCCTATAAGTCCCGAAGGCCTTATCGGGATTAGGCTCCTTAAGTACATAGAAGTAAGCTATGTCGCGCTTGAGTACGAAATCGAAGGCTCTAGGGCGTTCCTTTCTTAGCTTCACTATTTCCTTCGTACGCCTATGGAGGTCCGTCCCGATATCGCGTAGAACCATATAAGCTCCTAAGGTGGTAGCGAAGACGGGGCCTTTAATGCGGCCGGATGTGAAGAGGGAGACGATCCTCCTGATTTTGTTACCAACGTCCTCCCTAAAGTTTAGATTTCCCTCCTCGTCCACTTCAATAGACTCGTCGATACCGTCTATGAATAGCCGACCGTCGGTTATATCAAAGTCCTCCGTGATCATTACGTACCTCGCGTTTTTATCGGAGAGGAGGACGGATAATGACTTCAACAATAGCGTCTTGCCGTCCCCGTTATCACCCGTAATAACGAGAATATAAGAATCGGCATCATGCTCGATACTTTTTAAGAGCTTATCTTTATTGGGGATGTATACGCCCGCCTTAATAACCCTAGGAGTAAGTCCCGAAATGCGGCCCGCGTCCGGTGTAGAGATTATTTTCTCTAACGCCTTCAACTCGTCCTTGCTCTTAGCGATGTCCCTTATGTACTCGTAAAGCATATCGAACTCCATCTAAAGACTCTAAGGGAGCTTATATTTAGGAAAGCCCCTAATGAAGTAGACCATGCCTTTGAGGAAACCGGGTCTTCGGTCGAAGTTTCCGAAGCTAAAGGAAGAATATGGCGTAGAGACTTACGGAGAGCTAGTGATGGAGATCGAGGCGGAACGCGTCCGGATATCGAAGCCCCTGATGAAGATACTATCTCACCGGACCGGAAAAATAACCGTAGACGCTGTGCTAGCGAAGCTAAGGAATATGGGCGTGAAGGCTAAGAAGAAGGACGTCTCGTTCATGCTCAAGCTACGGAAGCTATATCGTCTCCCCGCTCCCGGAAACATCGTCGTGGGCCCTCGGAAGGATAATCCTATATTAACGCTCTTAGGCACTTATGGCCCCCTAAGACGGCATCAGATCGTCTCTCGGATAAACGACGTGGACTTTAGGGATCCGCTAGAACTCCTCGCTGAGATATATGATAAGATCGTAATAAAGAACGGGCGTTCCGTCGATAAAAAGCGGCTTAAAGTATTGAGATACGTGAAGGGGTCCTCGGAACATTATTTAGTACTCGCCCGTGAGGTACCAGAAATAGAATATGTAGAGTATGTAGAAAAGCGGAGAATTCCGGTAGTAGACATATCGAAGTTCGTAGATCGCAACACCATTATAGTTCCCGTAGAGCGATGTGGAGTTTTTACTTAGCCTCTAAAATATGAGGCGTGAAGGAAGCGATAAGGAGATTCTACCAAGAGTGGGAACCGGATTTATTATTAGAGGTGATAGGGGAAAAGGACTTCGGGCGTCGTGAGTTCGCGGTTGCCCCTTATTCCGGACCGAACATGATCAGGAATTTGTTCTTCGAGAACGTGGACGAGTTAAAGAAGTACCTCATAGAGATCGTACCTATTAAGGCCTACGTGGGTTCCGTATACGTTCGGAGCGGACCCGTGATACCGTCCGGCAAGAGCGTGGGAGAACTTTCCGTAGATTATCGCGAGCTCACGTTCGACATAGACCTTACCGATTATAACGACGTCCGTAGGGAGATAGAGGGATGTAGGTGTCGGATGGAGGGAAAGAAAGTGTGCCCCAAGTGCCGGCCGCTCGCTAATAGGGCGCTCGTGATCCTAAGACGCATAGCCGAAGACATGTTCGGTACGACGAGATATAAGGCGTTCTTCTCGGGACGTCGTGGAGTACACTTCCGGATATACGACGAGAACGCGCGTAAGCTTGCAGAAGAGGAGCGCTACAAGCTCGCCGCTATGTTACAAGTGGTACACCCGTCCGCCTCTTTAGAACCCGCTAAGGTACTAGTGCCCGCTAAGAGTCATTCCTTGCGCCTCATAGTGTTCGAAGAGACCGTATTATATCGGGTGAAGAAAGAGGGGTCGCTACATAAGCTATCCCGCTTGTTCTCTAGACGCGGAATAAGGCCTCCTAGAGGATATAGGAAGGACCTTGAGATATTCCTAAACAAAGGTGTGAGGAACGCGTCGTACCATGAGTTCGTAGAGCGGGTGTTTAATGAAGGGTTTGAGGCGATTAAAGATATTATTAGGAAGTATTACGTGCGCATAGACCTGAAGGCCCTCACGGATTCTAAGCGTCTCATGAAGATCCCGGGATCGTTGGATGCCTCTACGATGGCCGTCGTGGAGGAAATTCCGAAAGAAGAGTTCGAAACTCGGATGCCGGAGATATTAAGGAGACAGAGCTCTCAGGTATGAATCCGTTTAAGAAGGTTCCCGTTTACGATCCAGACGAGCTTTTTAATACGGCTATTGAGAGGTCGCGTAAGGCCCTTCCTGAGCGGCGCGGTAGGAGGAACCCAGTACGCATAAGCATGTGGTACGCTAAGGCGCGCGTAGAGAGCTTATATGATTTCCTCGCGAACCGCTTTAGGAAGATCGTGCTCGAGTTCCCTAACATAGACGAATTACACCCCTTCTATCGCGAAATGCTCGAGATGTTCTATGATCCAAACGAAATTAAGAGGTCGTTAGGGGGTCTTCGGGGATTAGCTAGGGTATTAGATAAAATAAAAATAGAGCTCATAAGGCGCTTGAAGGTAGCCGAGGATAAGAAGACCATCTATGCGATCAGGCGCGAGGCTTTGGGTAGGGCTAGGGACGTGATGAAGAAAGCTAGAAAATACATCGAGTACCTAAACGAAGTTACCCTCTACATGAGGCGCCTACCGAATTATATTCCGGATTTACCCGCTGTCGTCATCGCCGGACCGCCTAACGTAGGTAAATCGAGCATCGCGAACGCCTTATCAACGGCTAAGAGCGAGGTCGCAAGGTATCCGTTCACGACTCGCGATACCATCTTCGGCCATATGAAGATCGCGGGTAAGACGATTCAAGTAATAGATACACCCGGGCTACTAGAGAGAACCACGTTCGAAGATTTAACGGAGATCGAGCGCAAGGCGATCGCTGCGATACGCGGAGCCGAAGGCGTGCTGTTATTCGTCTTCGATGCCTCAGAAGAAAATTATCCGCCGGAGGAACAGATACGCATCTTCGAATCCATGAGGAAACTATATGCGGGTAACAAATCGGTGATCGCGGTCATTAACAAAATCGATATAGCGAGCGAGGAATATCTAAGGAAGATCGAGGAGTACTTAAAGAGGGAAGGAATCCCATACGCGAAGGTATCCGCGCTTACGGGCGAGGGGCTAGAGGAGCTCAAAAAACTAATACGGTCGACCTTGAAAAGTACGTTCTACTCCGATCATAGAGAGGATCGCGAGCGCGTCTATAACTCCTACAAATAAGTTCTTAGATACGGCTAACAGGAGCGTAAGGAACACCACGACGATGGAGAGTATGGTGAGTATGAACCTACGACTATGAGGGCCTTTTTTACCTAGGAACGTGAGGTACATGTCGTAAAAGAACATCGCTAGTATCGTCCGAGCTCCCCCCTTTATTTTAAAAGCCATCGCTAATAGCGCGGCCTTACGATGGAGCTTCATACTCTCAACCTCACACTCTTCCGGGTAGCTACAACGTCGAAGGTCTCACCGTCCTCGGACTCCCGACGCTCCACCTCTACGTATCCTCTAGCGGGATCCACATAAAGCGTGGCGAAAGTCATCTGGGGATTTAGGGTAATGCCTCCCCGAGCCCCAGTAAGCGTTCCCGGGTTCACTAGAAGTATATGTTTCTTACTTCCGACGATTATCGGAACTTCTACGGAGAACGTATGAGTGTGACCGTGTATCAAAATCGTCCGCCCCCTCTTTTCCGCGAACTTATAGAGCTTCGTAGTATCACCGCGCGGGAATATCTGATGACCGTGTATTACGCCTAAGATCCGACCCCCTGATAAGTCTATGAAGTCCTCGGTGGGTAAATCCTTGAAGGTGTCCATGTTCCCGCGAACGGCCGCTATTACGATGTTCGGAACTATTTCCTTTACCCTAGCGACTACTTCCTCGTACACGCGCTTTTCTGTATAGTCTCCTGTGAGTACAAGATATCCGGGGCGGATTCTCTCTATCGCTTTATAGAAACCATTAGGTATGCCGTCGGCACGATGAGGTACGTGAAAGTCTCCCGCGGCTACGATCGTGGCCATAAGAGTTATTCTCTACTTCGAGATCAAAAAATCGAGCTCTAGGACGATTATATTCACGGGTCGAATTACTATCACATGAAGGAGGCGATGTTCTATGAGAAGTTACCCGACGGGAGCGTTAGGTGTACGCTTTGTCCGAGGCGTTGCATACTAAAGCCCGGCCAAAGGGGGCTGTGCGGCGGTCGCGTAAACGTGAACGGAAAACTGTACCTCGAGACCCGGGGAAAGACTACAGGAATAGCCGTAGATCCTATAGAAAAGAAGCCGTTGTTCCACTTCTATCCCGGTCACTGCGCGTTGAGCATAGGAACGGCCGGATGTAACCTCGTGTGCAAGTTCTGTCAAAACTACTTTATAGCACGTCGGGAGATGGGTAAAAGATACTTAGAAGAGGTCTCCGTAGAAGAGATCGTAAGGGCCGCGGAGTATTACGGATGCCCCATCATCGCCTACACTTATAATGAGCCCATAGTTCGGATAGAGCGGGCTTATGATATAGCGAAGGAGGCTATGAAGAAAGGCATCAAGAACGTACTCGTAACGAACGGGTTCATGAACGAGGAGGTCGCTGAACGGGCCTCCAAGCGGGTCGATGCGGCTAACATCGACATCAAGGGACCTAAAGAGCTATACATGAAGCTCACCGGTAATCCATACGGTCCGGAACCGATCATGAGGACGGCCGAGATCTTTAAGGAACGCGGAGTTCGGGTGGAGCTCACTCACCTTACGATACCGGGGCGGAACGATAAACCGGAGCGGATGAGAAAACTCGCGAGACGGATAATAGATAACTTAGGACCAGAGACCCCGCTACACGTCACCCGTTTCTACCCGAATTATAAGATGCGCGATGTGCCTCCTACGCCTATAGAGACCATGGAGAGGCTAGCGGAGGTAGCTAAGGAGGAGGGGTTAAAGTTCGTGTATTTAGGAAACGTTCCGGGTCATCCTATGGAGAACACGTATTGCCCCGAATGTGGCGCCCTTCTTATTAAGCGCTACGGGTTCATGATCACTAAAATAAACTTAGAGAGACGCGGTGATCGTCGGGTGTGTAAAGAGTGCGGACACGAGGTACCGATAATAGGGGACGTAAAGAAGACTCCGAGGTACTTCTTGCGATTTTTGTAAATTCGAAATGGAGAAAAACTGTAATTACATAAATTTTATGTCTCAATATACGTCTAATCTCGCGAAGTTCATCACAAAAGCTATATGTAATGTAATCAACGACGGGATCGTAGCGCTTATGAAAGAAATCTTAAAGGACCTTTCGGAGGCGGAGAGGAGGGCTCTTGCTTGCACGATGGGGTATCTATTAGGAGCATATGAGAATAGAACTCTTAAGCCGAGGGAGTTCGAGTGTATCGACTTTGAGCGCATCTTTAATCTAACCGATGAGAACATCGAATGCGATATTGATCCGAAGCGGTTAGAGATGTGGGAATTGAAGATATTACCAAAACTCATAGACTTATTGGGACCAGAAGCGATCAAGGCGCTCACGAACGTAATAATGGAGGAGATAGAGAGGGATCCGGCTCGTATTTATAATTTAGTTGTAGAACACTTGGGCTCTTCTCCCATATTAGAGTGTTACAAGCTCGACGTCGGTGATGATGTATTAGAAATAAGGCTATGCTATAAGAGCCCCAAAGCCGCGGAGGCTTTGAGCGAGACGCCTACGGGAGGGTTCATCATAAATATACTCGCGAACGCTGCGGCAAGGCTTAGAGGACGCATGGTCGCAAAACTCAGCGGCATCTCCTTAGAGGACGAAAGGCGCGTGAATATAAGGTTTGTATTCGCCCGATGTCGTTTTTATTTTCTCGAACGAGGTTAGATAGATAATAAATAATTGATCGGAACCGCTCGAGATGATCAAAAAGCTCTTGGAAGTAATAGAGAGATGCGGTCTCTATGAAGATGTAGAGGAGGAGTTCGAAATAAACTCGCCACAAGATGCGTTTAGGCTCTTCGCTGTGAACTACGACGTGAGGCCTTACGTAGATATAATAAAGAAGCTTGGGATGGATACCGAAGGGGTACGCGAGATCATAGAAGAACTAGACGTAGACACGTGCGAAGCGGAGTTCGTGATATTCTTCCTCTCGGACGTATACGACGAGCTACCGAACAAGGAGATAATCGATAGAATAATTAAGGAAGTAGATCCGAAAAAGGCCGTTCCCGCTATAGCGTTATACCTTCTTCTCTACAAGGCGGCCGGAAAGGAGGAGATCGATGAGGTATTAAATAAGGTACTATCCCTCTGTAGCCGATTTTTATCCGATATCTTTAAGATCTTCATGGACCCAGAGAAGCTCGCGGAAAAGATAGAGAAAAAGATCCGGGAGGTGATCGTTAGGGAAGCTGGGGGCGAGAAGAGGATACTAGCTTATGAGCCTATAATAAGAATAAAGGGTAGGGAAGACGGGGGGATAGACGTAGACATAGAGCTCTCGCTAGAGGTGTCGCCCCTTTCTAAGAAAAGTAAGGAGGAGATCATAAAGGCCGTTCGGGAAGAGGTAGATAAGCTCATACAAGAGGAAACGGGTAAGAAGCCCATAGAGGATCGAAGGAGTTTTTGGTGGGGCCCGCCGGGATTCGAACCCGGGACCTCG